>CAYMLS010000321.1:0-6072 GCA_964390665.1 uncultured Bacteroidales bacterium
AACAAAACAAAATTTACACGAATGTCTAAAAACAAGTTTTTAGACTGTACTCAATGATTAATAAACAAAACTACTGCCGCCAATAAATTCCCTGAGGATACTGGTGGGAGGAATATCTTTTGGGTTGATGGGTTTTAGCAGTTTCAAAATCCTGTTCAGTCGGAGTACCTCTTCTCTGATCAACTGATTTTCTGCCATCGAAGGATCCAGAATGCCGGGTGCATAATGAGAAAAAACCGCTATCTCATAAATGAGAGAAGAATTAAAAATAGCATGTGCACTTTCCTGAAAAGGAAAAATACTATGGTATTCATTTTTGATCACATCGGGCCACCGGGTGATGGTTTCATTGAAACTGTAGCCCCGGAAAAGGTGATCGCGCACCAAACGCCTGATGAGGCGGTGGTCGGATGTTGACAATGGCATATGATCGTGTATGTTGAGTGTGTTGAGGGCAGAAACAAACAACCGGTAGGACTCAATGTCGAGGGTTTCTTTCCATAATTCAGGGTTCAGTCCATGAATACCTTCCACAATTACATAGGTATCGTTGGTGATGGTTGTGGCAGTGGGCTCAGGTATGGCGCCTTTCCCATCAAAATGATAGCGGGGCATATTCACAGGTTTGCCCGATAGCAGTTGCTGTATGGTGTCCCGGAAAAGAGGCAGATTGAGTGCGGTGATGCGCTCAAAATTTCTGATGCCGGTTTCTTCGTCAGGGGCGATCTTTTCATGGGGAAGATAAAAGTTGTCCAAAGATATGATCAACACCTTTTTTTTCAGTACTTTCAGCTCGATGGCCAAACGGTTTGCTGATGTTGTTTTTCCCGATGAAGTGGGGCCGGCAAGAAAGATCAAACGGGGTTTCAACGGATGACTTACAATATTATCAGCGATCCTCCCGATGCGTTTGGCCTGGTATGCCTCCGATATCTTGATAAATTCGGGTAACTCCCCGTTGGCAATGGCATCGTTTAGTTGCGCAAAGTTTTCAATGCCAAAATGTTTCATGTTTTCCTCTGATTCCGAAAACCGTTTCAGGTATTTGCTTATCTCCAATTTCCGGGGCATCACGTTTTCAAAGAACAATGGATCGGCAATCAGCAAAAATCCATCCTTGTATTTGAAAAACTGAAAGTTGTTGAGCAACTCATAGTGTTCATTGATCCTGCTTAAAAACAGTTCTCCTTCGCCATCAAATTCGGCCAAATGCATTTCTTCATCGGTTTCCTTGTTGTGCGAATAAAGCAACTCCAGTATATCGGGGCGGTTGTGGTAATCGAAATAGCGAATGATTTTTTCTTTGGGCATGTTTTGCTGCACAAAGTCTTGTTTTTGATTGATCAGCTTCTTGATCTCTGCCTTTATTTTTTCTATATCAGATAGGTGTAATTTGTGATCTTTGAAATAACCATATACGCCGCCGGGAATGCTGTAAGCTATGTAATACTGCCGCCCGGGATAAAGATTTGCCACAGCTTTTCCAAAAACCAATACAAGGGGTTGTACCAGACTTCTTAAGTTTCCAGGTTGTGGCGGGGTGTGTTTTTTCAATGTTTTCTTTTCTGTGGATTCCATTATTTTGTGTTGAATGGTTTTTGCTATTTGATTGAATGTATGTTTTAAAACTCTGTAATCTGTATTTTGTTTTCTTTTTCTGTTTGAAATGATTTGAAATTTTTATCTGCAAATGAATATGTTTGCCAATCATGCACAAAAAAAACCTGCGGGAAAACACCAATGGCTCTGTTGTTCTATCTTTCAAAACAATTTTCCCGTTCTTTCATTGAGAATTTGTTTTTTAGTCATCCATCGCCTGCCTTTGCACCTGACGCTTTACTTTATCAAATACGAATGAAATCATGAGTTTTCTTGCTGACACGAAATAAGACAAGTTTGCTTAAAGGCATGCATGATTTGAATAATTATTTTGAATTGAGAAATTTTTTTTGATATTTCATGTGTAAGTATTTCAAATTTTATGTAGGTTTGTTCAGGAAAAATGTTTTTCTGCCTTTCTGTTCGGTGAAGGATTTTTCTGTTTTTTCAATTTGATGTTTAAAAATTGTCAACCTGTAAATATTTTTCATCCTATCATTAATCAAAGATAAAAAAAGATATAAGATATGATTGATTTGTCAACCACCTACATGGGTATAAAATTGAAAAATCCGGTTATTGTCGGAAGTTCGGGACTGACCCGCACATTAGATAATCTTGTAACCATTGAAGATAAAGGGGCTTCAGCGATTGTTCTCAAGTCGTTGTTTGAGGAGCAGATCAAGATGGAGATCAAAAAGGTTTTTTCACATGAGGATATGCACAATGCCTACACAGAAGCCGAGGATTACATCCGCAATTATTCAAGATCGCACAATCTTGAAGAATATCTGAACCTGATACGGCGTGCCAAAAGCAAACTCTCGATCCCTGTAATGGCGAGCATCAATTGTGTTTCGGCAGAAGAATGGCCCGAGTTTGCCAAAGAAATTGAAAAGGCCGGAGCAGATGCGCTGGAGTTGAATGTTTTTTTGCTCCCGGCCGATATAGAAGCCAAAGGCGAAGAATACGAAAAACTCTATTTTGAAATTGTAGAAAAAGTGAAAAAGGAAATAAACATACCCATTGCTCTGAAAATATCCTACCACTTTTCGGGATTGGCCGAAATGATCAAAAAATTATCCTGGACGGGTATCAAAGGATTGGTGCTTTTCAACAGATTTTACAATCCTGATATTGATGTGGAAAAGTTTACAGTAAAACCCGGAAA
Organism: uncultured Bacteroidales bacterium; assembly: GCA_964390665.1. GTDB lineage: Bacteria > Bacteroidota > Bacteroidia > Bacteroidales > UBA7960 > SKVR01. The sequence continues at coordinate 2,771 of CAYMLS010000321.1, forward strand.
TCTTTACAGCACTCCACAGGAAATCTCTACTTCGCTCAGATGGGTGGGCATTTTGTCAGACCGCATTCAAACCGATATCTGTGCCTCTACAGGTATTCATAACGGGGAAGGAGTTGTGAAGCAGATCCTGGCAGGTGCCAATGCGATACAAATATGCAGTACATTGTATAAAAATGGGTTTACTCAGATCTCTTCCATTGTCAGTGAATTGGAAAACTGGATGGAAAAGAATAGTTTTGAGAGTATTTCTCAGTTCAGGGGTAAACTCAGCCATAAAAAGTCTGATAACCCTGCTGTTTTTCAACGTGTCCAGTTCATGAAGCATTTTGCAGGCATCGAATAGATCGTAAAAAAAGAGATAATCTTAAAAAAAAGTGCAGATATGATTTATTCAATATATCTGCACTTTTTTTGTTGTCGAATTGCTCCTGATCAATCATCGAGCGACCCGAAAACTCTTTCCAGTAAATTGTTGATCCTTGCCTGGGGATCGGTGCGTATTTTTAATTCCTCCGCGGCAATCAATACGAATAAACCATCCAATGCCTTTTCTGTAGCATAGTTCGATAAATTGGTTTCGATAGGATTAATGGTGGGCCAAACCGACGCCACCGGATTATAGGCATTGGTGATCTGTGTCCATGCTGTTGTAGCGCCAACACTTTCCAGGGCATCATCTATTTCAGGTAAAAAAGCTTCATAGAGTGAGTCGTAGGTTTTGTCGATCAGGTATTGTGTAGCAGCATCGTCTGCACCATTCAAAATGTTCCATGCATCCGTAATGCTCATGGATACAATGGCGTCGGTGATGATCGGGCGTGCTTTTTCAGATGCCTCCTCTGCTCCCCGGTTCATAAGAAGTACTACCTCATCGAGAAGCGGCTGGATCAGTGACATATTGTTTTCTATATAGGTATAAGCTGCAGCGGCTTCTTCGGGCCATGGTATCCTGATGGCATCGTTGCCATAATAACCATCCAACCGGTTTGTTTCAGTCACCGAATTACCCGTACCCACCTTCAATGCCTCTTTCAAACCATTGGCTACTTCTGTTTCTGTAAGGGGTAGGATGAGGTTTCCATCTTCATCGCAGGATTGAAGACTTGCCCCAAAAATCAGTACGAGCGGTATCATTATGAACATGACCCGGTTTCTTGTTACGATCTTGTTGTTTTTCATCATTTTATGTTTTTTATTTGTAATTGTTTTTTTGCTGTTTCATTCGAATGAATTGGAGTTCCCTGATTAAATTCTATTAAGTCGGTCAGATACCTGCCCCGTTATCCCGTTCAGGATCTTGTCAGGTCGGGGTAATATAACCGTCTTATGATCGTTCACTTATACGATACTGACCCACAACCAAGCAAACAACAATCATGCGGTACAAAGTTCGCAATAAAACAACATTCAGCACTGCGTGTAAATACCTGTTTAAAAGAAAATCGTACGCCAGGGATTGGATCAGGATCAGAATTATTTTTTAATTTGCTGATAATTAGAAGTATATGTTTCATTTTGGTTAACATTAAATAACATGCAGATATTTAGATATTTGCATACATTTGCAAAAAAAATATTCTGTAAAACATACGGTATTTAGATTAAAAAACTTTTTGTACCTTCATTTGTTGAGTTGAACAAGAACTTTGAAAATAATCATTTTTTAATATTTATCATTATGACGAAGAAAAAACAATCACAGAAATCCCCTTCATGGGTAGAAAAAACGCGCCCTTTGCAAATTGCTCTTGTTGTTATAGCAGTAGCCATTGGTAGCATCATGATCTTTACCAGAGAAGATGGTAATGCCACCAATAACAATTCGGTTTCCAAGGTAAGTTCTGAAGAAGGAACTGCAGATAGCCAGGTGCTCAAGCTCACCGACGCTGTATTTAGTGAAACCATTTCTGAAGGCGTCGTTTTGGTTGACTTTTGGGCTGTTTGGTGTCCTCCCTGCCGTATTCAGGGACCCATCATTGATGAAGTTGCCGCCGAAATAAGCGACAAAGCCAAAATTGCCAAACTCGATGTTGATGACAATCCACAATCTGCTGTAAATTATGATGTAAGAAATATTCCTACGCTCATAATTTTTAAAGATGGTGAAGTTGCCCAGCGATTTGTAGGTGTGCAGCAAAAAGAAACACTCATTGCTGCTATAGAAAGTCATTTGTAGAAATGAGTGTGATTGCCCGAAAATCCCGTCATGTCTGAAAGTATTTGCTTTTTTTGTCAGATACATTCAAACAAAGCAGTGTTTTCAGACATACACTAACGGACAAGCAATGTAGAATTCACTTTTTTACACAATTTATACAGATAATTAAATCCATTATGGAACATTTAACCCTGGAAACTTTTAAAACAAAAGTTTTTGATTTTGAGAAAAACAAAGATTGGAAATTTGAAGGCGATAAGCCTTGTATTATTGATTTTTATGCCGATTGGTGTGGACCATGTAAAATGGTTGCCCCCGTGCTGGAGGAACTTTCAAAAGAATATGAAGGAAAACTTGATATTTATAAAGTGGATACTGAACAGGAAAGAGATCTTAGTGCCATATTTGGCATCAGAAGTATCCCTTCCATCCTTTTCGTTCCCAAAGAATCGCAACCTCAAATGGCCGCTGGTGCATTACCCAAAAATGCCCTCGAAAAAGCCATTGAGGATGTTTTAGGCGTGAAAAGCGAACAGTAATAAGTTCGCTCTTACTGATCAAAAACCTGTGGATCATTTTTCAATGTTTTACAGGTTTTTGTTTTCAGAAATCCCTGCCATTTTTTATTGACCAATTTATTCTATAGAAAAAACGAATCTTATGGATGCCACAAAAGAAGAAAAAAAATCCGTAAAAGGCAATATATCCAAAAATAAATACCTTTGGATCATTGGTATTTTTACCCTTGTGGGTGTTGTTGGGGGGTATACTTACTATGCCACTGTGGGATGCAATATTGAGGGCGGAGGATGCCCCATTCAATCCAACCCCTACCTGACCATGCTTTGGGGCGGTGCTATGGGTTACCTGCTGCCTGGTATTGTTCTAACACCCAAAGAAGAATAACTTGTTTATGACCATCCCGGCACCTTCGGTAATTTGCAGGATGATGATCTTAAACCGGAGAACGAAAGAAAGGTGGCCTGACCGGTCAAAAGGTTGCCATTTTTCAATGATTGCACACATGAAAATTGATGGGTCTTTTTAGATAGCTGAGTCCGCTAAAAAAAGTATTTGTCCACAAATTTACACAAATTTAATTGATTGAAATTCAGCAATATAAAACAAAACAAAATTTACACGA
>CAYMLS010000322.1:0-6008 GCA_964390665.1 uncultured Bacteroidales bacterium
TTTGAAAGGAGATTTACCAGTGTTGTACGCTGAGGTAAGGAAATGCACCTTTTATTTTTAATTCAACATGCCATGATCCTACGTTTTATTGCTCTGTTGCTGGTTCAGATGACAGGTTTTACCATGCTTTACACACAAAATGCAGACATTGATCCCAGATTGATGGAAGAACCCTGGGATGCCCGCTGGATAACCAATATAGAAGGAAAGTATAATCCGCAGGCAGAGGGCGTGTTTCTTTTCAGAAAAGCATTTCTGCTGGATGAGCTAACCGGGGAATTTGTTGTTCATGTATCCGCTGATAACCGCTATGTGTTTTTTGTAAACGGGCACCCTGTCGGACGTGGCCCGGCGCGTTCGGTGCCTGCAAATTGGAATTTTGAGACCTATGATATTGGACCCTTTCTGCAACCCGGCAAAAATGTTTTGGCTGCCAGGGTATGGAGTTGGGGAAAAAATCTTCCCTGGGGGCAAACATCCTTGCGAATGGGATTGATCGTGCAGGGAAACTCTTCCAACGAAGAGATCGTAAATACCGGGTATTCCTGGCGGGTGAAAAAAGATGAAGCATGGGAATTTTTCAATTATTCACCGGATGAGTTTCACCATACAACGGGAGTAGGCCCTTCCGAAAAAATTGATGGCAGCAGGATGACCGATCATTGGCAGATGCCCGAATACGATGACAGCAACTGGTTGTTTGCAGAAGAGATCTTTGCCGGGCGTCCTGCTTCCATGGGTACCAAAGGTTTCGCCTGGGGTTTGGAACCCTCTCTGATTCCACAAATGGATACATCTGTGATCAGACTCAACAATGTTGTTCGAACCTCGGGTGTAAAGGCAGGTAAAAACTTTTGCGAGGGCAATGCTGAGATCATCATTCCACCCCATACATCAGCCAGTATTCTTTTCGATAACCAAACACTTACCGTGGCAATTCCTGAAGTAACAGTAGAGGGTGGGGCAGGGGCAACCCTTAAAATGACTTATAGTGAAGCACTCTACAACAATAACCTGGAAAAGATCAACAGAAATATCACGGAAGGGATGCATATCCGTGGATATTACGATATATTTTTGCCTGACGGATCTTTGCGCACTTTTGAAACATTATGGAATCGCACATACCGGTTTCTTCAAATGGATGTGACGACGCTGGACCAGCCACTTATCATTAAAAATTATCAGGGACGAATAAACCTTTATCCCTTTGAGTTGAAGGCATCTTTTGAGAGCAGCGATCCTTACCTGGAGAAAATACTGGAAACAGGATGGCGGACCGGGCGTACCTGTGCCATGGAAAACTACGTTGATTGTCCTTATTACGAGCAGTTTCAATATTTTGGTGATCTGAATATCTCCAATCTTGTTACGGTGATGCTATCCGGAGATGCCCGTTTGATGAAGAGTGCTGTTTTGCAGGGAAAATACAGCATTACCGAAGAAGGTCTTACACTGGCGGCTGCTCCCGGCAGTGATGCCAAGATCATTCCGTTTTTTTCCCTTGCCTGGATAGGGATGATCTACCATTACTGGAATTATTCGGGCGACAGCGAATTTATATCGCAGCTTCTCCCCGACATAGAAGGTATTTTGGATTGGTACCGCTCGCATCTGAACAAAATGGACATGCTTGGACCCATGCCACATTGGAATTTTGTTGATTGCACCGAAAAATGGCCCTGGGCACCCGAAAAGGGTTCTGTCTGCGAACCGACAGGAACAAAGGAAGGGTTTTCGAGTATTCTTACCCTGCAATATGTGTATGGTTTGCAATTGGCCGGGAAGATTTTCAGAGACATGGGACAAAATGAAAAAGCCAATGAATTTGAAAACCTCTCAGAGACCATAAAAAAGGCAACTTTTGATCTTTGCTGGGATCATGAGCGGAAACGCATGGCGGATATACCCGCCAAAACAAGTTACAGCCAGCATGCCGCTATATTTGCTGCCCTCACAGGAGCAGTTGAAGGAGATGATGCCAAAAAACTACTGCGCGCATTATATAAGGATGATTCCTTGCTGAAAGCCTCCACACAGTTTCAGGCATATTTTCATAAAGCTTTGGTAAAACATGGTTTGGCTCAGGAATACCTCCCTTATCTTCAAACATGGAAAGATCTGATCGATCAGGGGTTTACCACTTTCCCGGAGTACCCCCGGTTGAACACCCGCTCCGACAGCCATGCCTGGAATGCCTATCCTGCTTACGAACTGTTTACCGTGGTGTGTGGTATTAATATCGCATCACCCGGTTTTTCACATGTAACCATTGAACCTGCGCTGGGAGATCTCAAATGGGTTAAAGCCGCACTGCCATGGAGAAAGGATGAGATCCGTCTCGACCTTTCTCAAACCCGCGCAGGGTTGAAAGGCACCATTTACATACCCGATGGTCTTACCGCCACATACATCATCAATGGAAAAACACGCACACTCAGGGAAGGGATCAATCAATTGTAATATCTGCCTGTTGAAAAAACTAGGGGTCAGTAAGAGTAATGACCCCAACAATACTGACTTTCGTAAAAAAAAGAACTTTCCATGAACTATCTAAACAACGATTTCGACCTCCGGAAATACATTGCAGTTGCAGATGAATTGCCTGTTTGGTCTGCCCCTTTTGGGTTAAAACTACTTGATCATATCGATTACAAACCCGATATCTCTGCTCTTGACATAGGATTTGGAACCGGTTTTCCACTTACTGAGCTGGCCATGCGTTTGGGAGAAAATGCCAAAGTATATGGAATTGATCCCGACGCTGATACCAATGCACATGCCCGCAGGAAAATTGATTTTTACAGGATCACGAATGTTCAAATATTTGAGCAACCTGCTGAATCTATTCCCCTTGATGATGACACCATAGACCTGGTGGTGAGCAATAACGGAATCAACAATGTAAGAGATATTGACCAGGTGGTTGCCGAATGCGCACGGGTTATGAAAACCGGCGGACAGTTTGTTTTAACGATGAACTTAGAAACAAGTATGTTTGAGTTTTACGAACAGTTGGAGGAGGTTTTATCCGAACTCAATATGCATAAAGAGATCGAATATATGTACAAACATATTCGTGAAAAACGTCCGCCCCTGGATGATATGATATCGGTTTTGAACAGACATGGTTTTTTAATCAAAGATCTGGAGCATGACCAGTTCAACTACAGATTCAGCAATGCATCTGCTATGCTGAATCATTACTTTATCCGAATTGCCTTTATGGATTCATGGATCAGTATCTTGCCCAGAAATAAAACGGGAATGATCTTTCAGGAGATAGAAAATCGGATAAATGTACAATCGCAATTGTTGGGAGGTCTTAAACTCAGCATCCCTTTCGTTTTGATCAATGCTGTTTTAAGAAGATAAAAAACGTTGATAAGCGCATAAAATTCATCCTCTCAGGAAACTACTTTGCAGGTATTCCTTAACTTTGCCTTCAAAAAAGTGGAACTTTTAAAGACCAGAAAATATACTTTAAAAAAGCAGTATCTGCTAAGCATTTCAATGATCATTGTTGCCTCTGTCGGATGCTTCTTTTTGGTTGAGCTGACCGGTTACCGGGTCGTTGCCCTAATTTTGCTGCTGGTAGTTTCAATTCAGGCCATTTTATTTAATATTTTTCCGGTTCTGCTTACTGCCCTGCTTAGCGCACTTATCTGGAACTTCTTTTTCATTCCTCCCTTATTTACTTTCTATATCGGAAATACTGAAGATGCTCTGCTTTTTCTGATGTATTTTGTTATTGCCTCCATTAATGCGGTTCTTACATTTAAGATCAGGGAGTATGAGAGGACTGAAAGAGATCAGGAAGAAAAAGAGAAAAGTATAAAACTCTACAATACATTATTAAACTCTTTGTCGCACGAATTACGAACACCCATTTCCGCCATTATTGGTGCCATTGACACCATCAAGGATAACGACACCAAACTTTCTGAGAGCAATAAGAGGGAGTTGTATTCTGAAATTGAAACGGCCGGTTTCCGCTTGAACAGACAAGTAAATAATCTGTTAAACATGAGCAGACTGGAAGCAGGCATCCTAAAACCCAAACCCGACTGGTGCGATGTAAATGAATTGGTTTTTTCTGTCATCAACGAAAACAATGAATATGCAGAGCATCACCTGATAAAGTTTGAACCCTGCGAAAATTTACCTCTTTTTAAACTTGACAGGGGATTTGTAGAGCAAATCCTGAACAATCTTATTCACAATGCTGTACAACATACGCCACCCGGTACTAAAATAATGATTCATGTTTCAGAGAACCATCAATACTGCCAACTGTCAGTTACTGATCAGGGAAAAGGTTTTCCTTTGCGGGAAATGAAGCACGTTTTTGATAAATTTTACCGACTCAAAAAGACTGCCACAGGCGGAACAGGTCTTGGTCTTTCTATTGTAAAAGGATTTACCGAAGCTTTGGGAGGAAAAGTAACCCTTGAAAACTTACAATCGGGTGGGGCAAAATTCACACTTTTGATCCCCGCTGAAACTTCATCTTTAATCAATATAGAAAATGAATAAAGCTGAGATACTGGTTATTGACGACGAACCTCAAATCAGAAAATTACTGAAAATAAACCTTGAAAGCAATGGATACAAAGTAATACAGGCAACAACGGGCAAAGAAGGGTTGATCTTATCTGCCAGTCATTCTCCCGATTTGATATTGTTGGACATCGGACTGCCTGATAAAAGCGGGCACGAAATATTAAAAGAGCTTACCCAATGGTACAGCAAACCCATTATTATTCTTTCAGTACAAGACAATGAAAACGATATTGTTTCAGCCCTGGATAATGGAGCAACAGATTATCTTGTTAAACCCTTTCGCACAGGAGAACTGCTGGCACGTATCAGATCAGCCATACGCAGAAGTCAGGATACAGGGGCGGACACAATCATTACCTGCGGAAATATTGAGATTGATCTGCTGGCCAGAATGGCAAAAAGAGATAAAACACCCTTAAAACTTACCTCTACCGAATACAATCTTCTTTCGCTTTTTGCCCGAAACATTGGTAAAGTATTAACTCACCAATACCTTCTGAAAGAGATCTGGGGATACGGATACCAAAATGAAACACAATACCTGAGGGTGTTTGTAGGTACCCTGAGAAAGAAAATTGAAGAAAACCCCAACAACCCTCAGCATATAATCACTGAAAGTGGTGTAGGTTATCGTTTCCAGTGATCTTTATAAAATCTTTATACCTCCTGCCCAAATCTTGATATTATTGAGATTGATTTTACCTGACCTTTGCAAACCTGAAAGGGTTTGATCCCTGCTTTTATATACACAATAGGTAAAGACATTCATGATCTTCTTCATATTTCCTGGATGATAAATCAACTGCTATGCAGCTGTTTTTCTTGAGATCATGTTGCTTAACCAATTTTCAGAAACTGAACTTCATTGTTGTTACTTCATGTTTTTGTGTGGTAAAAATGAGGAGTTCTTTGTCGTCAGTACTGAAGCACTATAATTGTAATAAAATGAATATAAGATACTTATTGAATATTGAGGCGAAAATTCTCATGATCATATCGGCTTTTATGCTCACGGTTTTTCCCTGGATATTTTATTTTGAAGAAACCGATATACTTCAACCCATTTTGCTTTCTTTTTTACTTCCTTTAATCATTGGTTGTTTGTTGCTTTACTTAACCCGTAAACCTGAAACAAAATTTCATTTGAAAGAATCCTATTTGCTGGTATCAGCAGCCTGGATAACCATGGGAATTTTTGGCAGCCTGCCCTTTTATTTTACCGGTGCAATACCCTCTTTTGTAGATGCTGTATTTGAATCTGTTTCAGGTTTTACAACAACAGGATCTTCCATTTTAACGGATATTGAATCTTTACCCAAATCTGTTTTGTACTGGAGGAGCTTATCGCACTGGATTGGAGGAATGGGAATTATTGTATTGGTTGTTGCCATTTTGCCCAATTTAAATATAGCAGGATATCAGCTCTATTCAGCAGAAATGTCGGG
>CAYMLS010000323.1:0-4690 GCA_964390665.1 uncultured Bacteroidales bacterium
CAATTTATTAAAGTTTGTGGTGGTGTTTAAAGGTGAGGAGTGCGTGCATTACGAAGGGGGAAATGATTAGGGGTGTAGGGTATAAAATGAGTGGAAAAAAGAAATGTAAGAAGTCATATTGTGATGAATGGTTGAGTGATTGTGTCTATGCGTATGTGCCCGTTTGGGTGCAGTTACAAACCTAACCGCATGCCAGGAAAACCAAATGATACAATTTCCTGAACATTCCATTTTTTTAAACATTTTTTTACTGCGCCGAACCCCAAACTCCCAGCGCCAGTCCCCAAACCCCAAACCACCGACCCCTACTTTATATTTTAACATTTCTATCTTTAAAAATTTCCATAATTTTAATTATTTTTGACCTTTATTGACAAAAAGCACAAAAATGAGGAAATTTTTTACCGTAACTTTCACTGTAACCCTTCTTATTCAATCAATATCAATCGCACAATCGGTTGAGCAGATCAAGGCGGACAGAAAAAACTTCATCTGGGGTGAGGGCTCCGGGGTTACACTAAAAAGTGCCGATCAGGATGCCCTGGCAATGCTCATTAACCAGATATCTGCAAATGTGGAGAGTAATTTTACACACCTGGTGGAAGACGTGCAAACAAATGGTGAAAATAGCCGGTACGAAGAAACATTTAAAGGGGTGATCAAAACCTATTCTTCCGCAACCCTGCACAATACAGAACGTATCGTACTTGCCAATGAACCTGATGCCAAAGTTTTCAGATACATCAGAAGGGCGGATGTGCAAAAAATCTTTGAAGACCGTAAACTGAAAATACTGGATTTTGTGAAACATGGTTTGAATGCTACTGAAGAATACCGCCCGGCGGATGCCCTGCGCTATTTCTACTGGTCGCTTACCTTGCTCCGCAGTCACCCGGATAATTCCAATATTACGTATACTTTGGAAGATGGAAGCACTTATTTACTCAGCACCTGGTTGCATACGCTTATCAATGGTGTATTTGCCGATATTTCCATAAAAATAAATGATGTGAAAACCGATCGGAACCTGACCCGCTATTTTCTTCAGATCACCTACAAAGGTAAACCGGCAAGAAATTATGATTACAGTTACTGGACAGGACAGGACTGGACCAACATTCACAGCGCCAAAGACGGACGCGGAATTGCTGAATTTCACCAGATAGATCAATTAGAGGAGATCCAATTCAAAACGGAATATATTTTTGAAGGGGAGACAACCATTGATCATGAATTGCGCGATGTAATGCAGAAAATGGTCACCATCTCTTTCGGAAACAGTTATTTCAACATACCAGTTAAGGATTTGACAGTCAAAAAGAATCTCAAAGAAAATCACCTGACAAAAGATGCTGCAAAGGCCACCGCCAAACTATCTGAACCAGATACGACTGAACCATACATAAAAATCGTGGAAAAACTCATGCACTCCATTGACAGCAGACGTTTTCACGAGGTCAAAGACATGTTCAGCGAGCAGGGTTACGAAATATTTCAACAACTCATTCAATACGGAAATGCCAGAACCACCGGAAATGCCGATCTGAAATTCATCGCTTTTGAAAATGATGTGATTTGCCGATCCATCCCTATGAGTTTCCACTTTCAGAACAATCAGGTATTCCTGGAAGACCTTGTGCTTTATTTCGATAAAGATAAAAAGATCTATTCCATGGCATTCGGACTGGATGCCGCTGCCATTTCCGACATTTACAGCAATGATGCCTGGGATGAAGCCATCCGGATCAACCTCATTAGTTTCCTGGAGCAATATAAAACAGCCTATGCCCTGAAAAGACTGGATTACCTGGAAAGCATTTTTGACGATAATGCTTATATTGTGGTGGGTACAGTATTGAAGAGAAAAGAACGAACAGATGTAAAGTATCAGAACAGGGATGTGGTCAGGTATTCACAATTTACCAAAGAGGAATTTATTAAAAACCTTTCCCATTCTTTTGCCAGCAAAGAGTTTATCAATATACGTTTTGAAGATAACGATATTCGTAAATCAGGAAGAGGCGAAGAGGTTTACGGAATCAACATCAAACAGCATTACTTCTCATCCAATTATGGTGATACAGGATACCTTTTCCTGCTGGTGGATATGAAAGATAGCTTGCGTCCTCTCATACATGTGCGTACATGGCAACCGGGCAAAGACCCTATCGAAGACCTGATCGATCTTTCTGATTTTTAGAAGTTCACAGGTTGGGGTTGAGGTTGGAAGGAGGATGAATCATGAGGTTTTTCATTTTAAAAAAACAAGGAGCTAATGCCGGGGTACCTCTTTAAGAATAATAAAGAGAGATGGAAATTGCAGGACAATGAACCTTGTGCGGGCAACTTCCATCTCTCTTCAATATAGCATATTTGAGAAAAGAAACTTAGATGTAAATTACAATACAGGTGCTAAAGCAAAGCAGAACCCGCCAGCACCAGTGCCACAATAGAAACCAGTTTCAACAGAATATTCAGTGAAGGCCCAGAAGTGTCTTTCAGAGGATCTCCAACAGTATCGCCAACAACCGAGGCTTTATGCGCTTCGGAACCTTTTCCGTAATCTTTGCCTTTGTAATGCAAACCTTTTTCAATGAGTTTCTTGGCATTATCCCACGATCCGCCGGCATTTGACTGAAAAATAGCAAACAAAACACCTGAAACGGTAACACCAGCAAGCAATCCGCCCAGTGCTTCCGCCCCCATGGTAACGCCAATGATAACAGGAACAGCCACCGAAATCAATCCTGGCAGGATCATTTGTCTTAGTGCAGCACGGGTGGATATGGTAACACATTTGCCATATTCAGGTGTACCTTCTGCTTCATTAAGTATTTTCAGATCCTTTTCGCTCCACATGCTCTGATGGGTACCTTGTTCACTATTCTTTTTCATCACTTCCAGGGCACGCTGCAAGGGCACAATGGTGGCAAACTGCCGGCGAACCTCTTCTATCATTGCCTGAGCTGCATCACTTACAGCTTTGATGGTGAGAGCAGAAAAAACATACGGCATCAGTGCCCCAATAAAAACTGCAGCAATAACGGTAGACTTGGAAACATCGATGGAAGAAATATCTGCAGCGGTCATGTAGGCGCCAAACAAGGCCAAAGCAGTGAGTGCAGCAGAACCAATGGCAAAACCTTTTCCTATGGCGGCAGTGGTGTTACCAACGGCATCCAGTTTGTCGGTTTTTTCTCTTACTTCCTCTGGTAATTCCGACATTTCAGCAATACCTCCGGCATTATCAGAAATGGGACCGTAGGCATCTACCGAAAGTTGGATGCCCAGGTTTGACAACATGCCCACTGCAGCAATAGCAATACCATATAAACCGCTTAAATGAAATACCAGAACAATGGCCACAGCAATGGTTAAAATAGGGATAATGGTGGGCAGCATGCCGATTCCCAAACCTGAAATAATGTTGGTTGCACTGCCCGAAGTTGACTGCCTGGAAATGATCTTTACGGGAAGATAATCCATGCCCGTAAAATACTCGGTGGAATAACCAATGATAAGACCAGCAGCCAAACCAATTACGGAAGCGAAAAAGATGTTGAGTGAGGTTATTTCACGAACCAGTGGCAAACCATCGGCGCCGCGGTACAGAGGATCGGTAAATATCCAGGATTCAGGTAAAACATGGGTGATGATAAAGTAGGAGAAAACGATCATGATAGCAGCAGCCACCAATTCTCCAATATTAAGGGCGGTTTGTGGATTTCCGCCTTCCCTTACCCTTACAAAAAAGGTTCCGGTGATGGAGGCAAAAATTCCTGCTCCGGCCAAAAATAATGGAAGCAAAATGGGTGAAAGACCGGCAAAATTATCTATATAATCCTGATTGATCATAAACGCAGCTCCGAGTACCATGGCGGCAATGATGGAACCCACATAAGATTCGAAAAGGTCGGCACCCATACCGGCAACATCGCCAACATTATCACCTACATTGTCAGCAACCGTTGCAGGGTTGAGCGGATGATCCTCGGGAATACCGGATTCAACTTTTCCTACCAGATCTGCTCCCACATCCGCTGCTTTGGTGAAAATACCACCACCTACTCTTGAAAACAGAGCAATAGAGGAAGCACCAAATGAAAATCCTGTTACGATAGAGAGTACCTTATTCAAACTGGCAAAAGTTTCCACACCGAAAATATGGGCATAAACGATAAAAAGCAGACTTAAACCCAGTATTCCAAGTCCTACAACACTTAAACCCATTACGCTACCTCCGGTAAAAGCAACTTTTAAGGCCTGATTTAAACTGGTGCGTGCAGCATGGGTGGTGCGCACATTGGCACGCGTGGCAATACGCAAACCAATAAAACCTGCCAGCCCTGAACAAAACGCCCCCGCTACAAATGATAAAGCAACGAGGGGATGGGAGTTTTCTGTACCGGTACTAAAAGCCAAAAGAAGCGCTACCGAAATCACAAATATTGATAAGATCTTGTATTCTGCTTTGATAAATGCCATCGCACCATCAAAAATAAAAGTGGATATCTTTTTCATTTTATCACTTCCTTCGGGTTGCTTTTTAATCCAGGAAGTTTGATACATTGTGAAAAAGAGTGCCGCTATGCCAACGACAGGAACAAGGTAAATCAGATAATTGTCCATAAAAAATTTAGTTTTGGGATTTTAGGGTGAATAATTAATCTACAATTGATATTTGCAATGT
>CAYMLS010000323.1:4700-5981 GCA_964390665.1 uncultured Bacteroidales bacterium
TGTTAAATTTTTTTCATAAACACTCCATACGATTATTTGTTCTATGAACATCAAAACTAATGCTCTAAAATACAAAATATTTTCAACGGCCAGCGAAAAAATGAGCAAATAGGTCAAGATCATCAAAAAAAAGAACTTCTCAATAATATATTATTTAAAATTACATATTTGCAAACATAAATAAAACACTTCTATTTTCAATCCTGAAAGGAAATCTTTTGAGGAAAGATATAGATGGGATAAGAATGTCGGGTTAATGGAGCAGGTTGAGAAACATCCCTTAAAAAATGACCAAAGAATTTGAATCAGTTTATCTTTGCAAAAAAATTACCAACCAATAAAAGTTTTACTTTGGAAAATTTCTCCTCAAAACTATTACAAACTGCCGTAGAAGAATTCTCTAAACTCCCGGGAATCGGACGCAAAACATCTCTTCGTCTGGTGCTGCATATGCTCAGACAAAACGAGGAAGACGTTGAATATTTTGCCAACGCCATCAGCAACCTTCGTAAAAATGTGGTGTATTGCAAAACCTGTCATAACATCAGCGACAGAACACAGTGCGAAATATGCAGCTCTCCCCGGCGCGACCGTTCTACCATTTGCGTGGTGGAAGACCTTCGCGATGTGATCGCTATTGAAAACACAGGGCAATACCATGGCATGTACCATGTGCTGGGCGGTATCATATCGCCAATGGACGGAATTGGACCAGATGATTTAAATATTGAATCATTAATGGAAAGAACTTCCACAGGGGAAATAAAAGAGATTATTCTGGCACTGAACACGACCATGGAGGGCGATACAACCAATTTCTACATCTTCAGAAAACTGGAGGGAAACCCCATCAAGGTTTCTACCATAGCACGCGGCATTGCTGTTGGTGATGAACTGGAATATGCTGATGAGATCACCCTTGGCCGTTCGATTTTACACCGTACACCTTACCAGAGCATGATGAAAGGAAAGTAATATACTCCTCCCTGGGGTTATTTCAGTTTTTAATCATTAAAATATGAAGGTGTTTTATGGGTGATAATGTCTTGTAAACAATTGGTTTTTCTCTAACTGTGATGCTTGTAAATGCCTATACAAAGACAAAATAAATATTAAGGTATTTGGATTTCCTGATGTTGATCCGCCAAAGAGAAAACCCGCAAAAGGACAAAAAACAAGGATTACCTAAGCATATTGGTTGGTATTTTCATGCATTGCTTTTTCCGTTAAATAATTAAGCGATCACTGCTACTTTTTATAAAACTATTTCAGGTTTATTAG
>CAYMLS010000324.1:0-5964 GCA_964390665.1 uncultured Bacteroidales bacterium
CTATTTCCATGTTTATCTCACCTGACGGTAGTGTTTCTGAACCCAGATTGACCAGGGTTGCCTTCATGGGTGTTTGCTCATCAAATTCACAGGGAGTTACCTGTGCTTCAAGGTAATTGATGGTAGCATCAATTGCAGGGGCAACTTTTAAGGATAAATCGTCTACAAAAGTGAATCTGTGAAATGGTGGACTGTAGGCGTACCATGCAAAATAGTAACTGCCTGTTTCGGGAACAGAGAAAGCGTAGGTTACCCTTCTGAAATTCTGATTGATCATTTCTTCTTTTACATCAAGGTATTCAATGATATGGTCAGGATGGGGTTCAGAGGCAATGCCAAAGTCCATACTCTCCGGATAATCACCAGAAAACACGCTGTAATAGTAACTTACGTTATAAACGGTTCCACCTTCCAGATGAGCACAGGATGAGAACATCCAGTCATCGGCAGTATTATCTTCATGATAAGAATGATAAAGCACATTTTGACCGGAAAAAGAGAAATTGGTGAAGTTTGTTCCCAGATCCCAGGTTGATCCGTCATTGTTTTCATCATAAAAACTAAACCCGGTTTGGTCAAGGTTCTCATAATTTTCGAAAGTGATATAAATATCTTCTGTTTCGGGGAACATGGCCGTGTTTCTGAAACTGATCCGCAGAGAATTATTTTCAGTCATGGGTTCTTCCGCTTCTTCAGGCATTTCTACAAAAGATTCGAGGATATATTCTCCATATTTTCTGAGGTCTACGTTTACATCAAAATGAACCACATCATCGGTATTCATTGATATTTGCTGAACTTCCTCCCCGGTTTCACTAATGTTGCCTTCAGGGTCTGTTATTTGGTAGGTTAATGTTATGGGATGATCGAAAACATCGTTTCCTGTATTTTTATAGGAAAATCTCACAGGAGTTGCTTCCGAGATCCCGCATGATTCTGCCATAACTTTGATAGAATCCATGGCCAGGTCAAGATCGTAATTTCGCGTGATGCTGAAATCATCCAGGAATATCCAACCTTCATCGGCATCACTATCATGGTGAAATCCGATGTAATACGTTCCGTTTTCAGGCGGTGTAAAAGTAATGGTTGCCATTTGATAATCAAGACCACTGCTGAAAGTTTTATCCCATAACAGTTGTGTCATGGATTCAGAATCCTGTCCGGTGCCGAGGTAAACATTTAATTTTTCAGTAGCACTTGCAGTTCGTCCGGTATAATGGAAATTGAGAAGGTATTTCTCCTCTTTGTTCATTTGAAAGCAATTGGAGAAAACCCAGTCGTTGGCAGCTTCTTCGGTGTTTCTTCCTGATCTTACAGACACTTCCCCCGACAGGGCAAAATCGCTGTGTTTTCTTAATACCCAGGTAATCGGAACGCCGGTTGAGGCGAGATCGTTGTTGGTGTTTTCGTACCACCAACCCATAAAAGGATCCATGAGGCGATTGTGTCCGTCAATGAAGGTCATCTCAAAATCATTGAAATACAGAGATCCGTCGGTGAGGTCAACACTCGTGTTCCTGATAAAATCGGTCAGTGTATCATTGGAAGGGTTTTCGTCCTCCGGATGCAGAACCATTGCTTTCAGTTCGTAAATGGTATTCAGCTGCGAAAGATCCACTTCAAACAAAACAGTATCGATCGACTGCGCCGGCAGGGTTTCCTGGAAACTGATCTCATAAGGATCATTGGTGCCCTCCTGTGTCATCACGGTGAGTTGAAGGGTTGCCTCATCAATGGCGTTGATGCCCCGGTTTTTAAATACCACTTCCACGGGAGTTTGTTCGTCAAAATTATTGCACCCATATGTTGTCTGATTGATGGAGAGGATGTCCAGGTCCGTGTTTTCCGCTTTCTCAATGGTAACATCATCGATAAAACTTTGGGTAGATGATGGCGGATCGGTAGAAACATGGAATCCGATATGGAAAATACCGGTATAAGGGGCCTCTACCACATATTCACGATGCGTATATTCAAACATATCTATGTGTACATATCCAAACTGGTTGAGGGTGTCCTCCACCTGTGTTCCATCCATCAGGTATATTTTGTATTCATCCTGATCGTTGGTACCTTGTGTTGCAGTGTAAAAGCTGATCCGGTATGTGTTCCCTTCCACCATTTTCAGGCAGTTGGTTATGAGCCAGTCGTTGGTAACACCCGGGTTGCCATCACCAGCAACACCCCTGTAGAAATTCATGCTGTTGGGCGGGGAATAGGCCTGTCCGGAAATTCCATAATGTCGCCATGTATGGGGGTCGTTATTTACATTAATGATGGTCCAGTTGATGTCTTCCTCGCTTTCCAGTCCGTCGAAATTGGTGAAGAACGATTGTATTTCAAGGTCTGTAAGGGAATTGGAAGCGGGAACATTTATTTGATTGTTATCCGGTTTTTCATCGTTGGAGAGTAAGGTGGTCAGGGTAAGTTCATATTCACCATACAGGCTCATGTTGGCATGAAACTCTACCTGTCCTTCCTCAAGCGATTCGACTGTTCCTTGAAAAGTTTCCGTATATTGAAAGGTTTGATCTGTATCATAGTGGTAAACTTCCAGTTGAAGATCAAAATTTTCCTGTGGATCCAGCCCCATGTTTACGAAAGAGGCAGTTACGGATGTTTCGGCGGAGAAGTCACATCCTGAGGCATTGATCGTCACATCAGAAGCGGCTATGTCATTGAAAACCATTCGTTCAACAATGATATTATCCATATATATAAACCGGTGATCAGGTTGGCTGGTTACCTGGAAAGCGATAAAGTAATTTCCTTCCTCCTCTACGGTAAACTGTGGAAGTTCTGTCATGAAATCTTCATTGTCGAAGTTTTCCAGATCTACCAGCAATTCTGTGAATTCTTCAGGGTTGTCCGACTGTCCTATCCATACTTTCATGCTTTCCGGATAGTCTGCTGTCCATACCCTGTAGTCGAAAGAAAGTCTGTAATTTTCTCCGGGTGATAAAAACACGCAATTGCTTATGAGCCAGTCATTTCCTTGTTGTAGTGTTTCCACGCCATCATCAGAAGGGTTGAGCACACCATATCGCATGGTATTGGCACCATCACTGGCAAACTGATTTTCGCCATCGGCAATACGCAGCATCCACGAAGAACCATCGTTGTTGGCATTGATGATCTGCCAGCCAATCTCAGTTACTTCTACAATTCCTTCAAAGCTGTTTACATAATTATCATCTGTTACGATCCAGGTATCGGAAATGATCTGTCTTTCGAAATGATTGTTGGCGGGTAGCATATCTCCGGGATGATCAACAGAAGCAGTGAAAGTAAATTCAAAACCATTGGAAAGGTCTGTCAATATTTCGATGTCTTCCTGCATACCCGGATCCAGGTTGGCAAGTTCCAGCGTACCCTCCGTCAGGATATCATCATTCTTATTTGTAACCTGATAAGCAATTTCTATATCTTGTACTGCTTGTTGCCCTTTGTTTTCAATGGTAACAAAGGCAGGGGTTTGTTCAGAAAAGGAGCAGCCGGAAACCATTACGTTGGCGTCGGTAATTGCCAGGTCTACATTCCTTTCGGCAATGCCCGATATGACAAGGGAAAATGACTGGCGTTTGTTTTGCTCATTGATCAGGTCAACGATCTCTCCTTTATGGGTTACTTCCACAAGGTATTCACCAGGATCGGGTAGCATGATCTGGATTTTTTCCACATTATCCGCCAGGTTATCTCCTTCTGTAGCGGGAGCAGCGGGGTTTTCAGGATCCAGTTTCCATGGATAAAAAACCTGTTGGTCATCTATTCTGGTAATTCTCAGGTCGAGGTCATTCACCAATATGGGTTCGCGTGAATTGAGTGCGGGTTCTCTCTCTTCTGCGGGAACATCTGTCCATACAAGCGTAGCCACAAGGGGTTTGCTGCCATTGGAGTAAACCGTTCTTGTGTAAGATGGTACTGCGTCCTGCACCAGGTTTCTTTCCTGTATGATGGTGTTGTTGTCTTTTTCGGGCAATATTTCTGCAGCGGCTTCTATATCTGGCAATCCCCATCCGTATTTATAATCGGGGCCAGGATTGGCCCCTGCTTCCCTGGCGGTATGGATGGCCAGAGCTTTCACCGTGGAAGCTCTGAGGTAATTTCCGTAGAGCCGGTGGTTGAGTTGTTGCAGCAGTATCAACGATCCGGTGATGGTAGGTGCTGCCATGGAGGTGCCTGTAAGACCCGCGTAGCTTTGGTCGTTGTCAACCCACGTAGAGAGTAGACCTTGTCCCTTGGCCGAAAGGTCGGGTTTTATGCGTCCGTCGTCTGTAGGGCCGGTGCTTGTAAATTCACTGATCTGTACACTTTCTGGTCCGCTGTAGTCAGAAGCATCCGCCACCGAACCAATGGTTAACACATTTTTTCCCAGTACCAGGGGAGAGATCATATCGTAACCTTCTTCTCCTCCATCGGGTATCCGGTAATCGGTTGATTTGACCCAGGCTCCCACTTCGTGGTTGTAAACATTGTGTTCTTCTCCTTCAGCAGGACCTGCATCAAGGGCATCATTTCCCGATGCATGTACCTGCAGGTAGTATGGGGCCAGGTAAGTAATTTCGTCTCTCAACCGGGTTTCTTCGGTATAAAATCCAAACTTGTAATCTTCTGTCTCGCTGATACGTGTATCGCCGTACCACCACCACTGATTGGTATGAAAAAGCCATCCTGTGGGTCTTCCGTAAGAGTGATTGGAAAGAAGCAATCCATTGGCTGCGGCTTCGATCATCTCGGTTTCGTCATCGGTAAAGGTATAGGCGTGAAGATTTGCCTGGGGTGCCATGCCCTTTGCTGTGGGAACCAACCCTGCTGCCACCATCGTTCCGGCAACATGGTTCGCATGTCCGCTCATAAAACCGTCATCATCCATTTGGGTTGTTCTGTCTCCAAATTCCTGGTGAGTATGTCTGAGTTTGCCACCATCCCAAATTCCTAAAGTCATCTCTTCGCCGTTCAGGTCGAGTTCAGATACACCACTGCTCCATAGGTTGTTTGTTTTTAGTGTTCGGGCGCCAAAAAGATTGTAGGTCTGATAATAAACCGGTTCGCCACGCTTGCTAAATCCCATCAACTGAACCGTCATAAGTGAATCGCGATAGAGGGTGTCTCCTGCTGAGCGTGCAACAAAAGCGTTTCTTTCTTTTTGATTTTTTTCCCATTTATAACTATTCTCTACCCATAAATCAGATAAATTTTTCACCCTGTTGGCAGGGATCAGTTCGTTGGGTTGAAATTTTTGCGCTGAAAGAAAAAGGGGAAGGATAAACAGTGCCAGAGCCAAATATCCTTTCAGATGTGTCATTTTTTTCATGTGTTATCGTTTTTTTCAGTTGTCATATGAATCCAGCCACTACGCTTTATCAAAGAAATATACACCAGATAAAAAAAGTCAGAGGTATGCATCTCAATAATATAGTCATGATCGGGTTCATAATTCAGAATGATTTTTTGAATGATTTTTTTGATCTGCATGGCCTTTGTTTCGCTATTGATCCTTCTTTTCAGAATCATCATTTTCAGAGAGATGTCGCGGCAAGCAGGTTGGATAGAATAATTATTGTTTTACAAAAGGTTTTGTTACAGAACCGTTTTCATACAAAACATGGATAAAATAAATTCCCTTTTGAAGATCAGATACCTGCCATATGTTTTGTAATGATTCCGGATGTTTTTTCATCAGTATTTGACCTTGGCTATTCATGATCCGGATCTCCAAAGGGAGTTTTACAAATTCTAATTTCATTTGTGCATTTGCAGGATTGGGATGTATAACAAATTGCCGGTCTGCGTTGATGCCCTGCACCTGTGTTCCTAAAGAAAAAACCAGTTTATATTCTGATGAGAAGGAGGGTTCTTCAGCAGTTACGGTTATGGTGGCGGTGCGCTCCTCTTCTGTTCCATTAAGATCTGTTACCGGGTCTGTTTGAATGCTTGCAAAAGGACTTTGCGCTGTTGCCT
>CAYMLS010000325.1:0-5952 GCA_964390665.1 uncultured Bacteroidales bacterium
ATATAAAACAAAACAAAATTTACACGAATGTCTAAAAACTTGTTTTTAGACTGTATTCAATTCATCAAAAAGACTGTACCGCAAAACGGGAAAATATCAGTTCATCATGATTTCATCGTGGTAGGTGGTGTTTTTAATATGTATATTTCAGGTCTTCAAAAAAAGTAATTTTTTTTAATCACATTAAATTTATGAAGCGTTTCGTTTTTATCCTGTTCGTTTTTTTATGGGGATGTTCTTTTTTGCCCTCTTTGCAGAGAAGTAATCTGATAGCGGTATTTCACCTCATAGAAAACGGTAGTTATGAAGAGGCCAAAGAGGTGATTGATGATATGGTGCTTGATAGAGAATCCATGAAATGGCCGCGTACCTGGTATGCAAGAGGTGTATTGGCGCATGAGGCTTATGTGGAAGGTGTCAAAAAAAAGGATAAGAAGAAATTTGAACTTTACCCTGACCAGTTGTATGTTGCCTATGAATCTTTTGAAAGGGCACTAAGGCTGGACAAGAGCGGTCGGCTCGACCGGCAGGTGGCACCACGATATGTTTACCTTGCCAATGAGTTTCAAAAAAAAGGAGAGCAATCTTTTAAAAATGGTCATTATGAAGAGGCATTGAAATCTTTTCAATCTGCACTCACCATTTCGCAAAGCGAGATACTGGAAGTAAATATAGACACGAACCTGATCTACAATGCTTCTTTAGCATCTTATGAAAGCGATCTGTTAGATCAGTCAGCAGATTATCTGATCCTTTTGAACAGTTATGATTTTTCACCCAATGTGTCGCATCTGCTTTTTGATGTCTACCTGGAAAAAGGAGATACGCTGGAGGCAGAGGAGGTTTTGATTGAGGGTATTGAAAAATATAAGGAAAGCGAAGACCTTGTATTGTTGCTAGCCGATAACCTTTACAACAGAAGCGAATGGGAGCGAGCCATTAATATCCTCGACAGTGCATCTGTAAAACAACCCCAAAGGTCTATCTTTCCTTTTACCCAGGGGTTGATCTATCAAAAGAATGAGCAGTATCGGGAAGCGATAGATGCTTTTGAAAAGGCTCATGAGCTGGCACCTGATGATCTGCTGATTTATGTGAATATTGCTACTTGCTATTATAACATAGGCGTGGAAATAGATGAATATGCGCGTACCATCAACCTCAACAGACGTGTGCTTGAAGAGAGAGCCAAAGCAGATAAGGCTTTTGAGAACTCCCTGAAGTGGTTAGACAGGGTTTATGAGAAGAAACCCGATGATCAGGATCTGCTCAGAAGAATCCACCAGATATACAAAATCTTAAATGTAGAAGACAAAGTATCGGCATTGGAGCAGCGTTTAAAATAATTTTTTGCAATGTTCCGTTACAGTTTAAATGAAAGGGTGAGTCCTAAATACTGTTTAAACTGCAGTTTTGGAGATTTTTTCTCTGAGCCATCCGGCAGTATCACTGGTTCATCATTTTCATCGAGCACAGGGAATTTTATATCGTCGTCATAAATCATATGGAGATTCAGGCGTATCATAAAAAACCAGCTGATCTGCTTTTCAATGCCCAATTCCCAGTCAACATCTACGTTTTGCGGTTTCTCCAGGTAGTTGGAGAACAAACGAACATTGTTTGAAATATTCATGTCTTCCATAATACGAACGGTGGAGTTGATCACCAGCTGTCCACCCATTTCCTGCCGTGCACGTTTGTCGGGGTCAATACCATGGGCAGTTTGGTCAATATTTGCCGTATCCAGAGCAAAAGTATTTTTGTAGGAAAGAGGGGAGAGGTTGAGTTTGGTTCTTTTAAATGGTTCGTATTCAATACCCGTACCAATGGTGAGGGTTGCCGGATTAAGAAATCTTGAGATCACCACTGAATCGTTGGGGAAGTTGTATCCCTTTGCCACCTGGGTTTTCATGTAAAAGACCGAACTGAAGTCCATTTTTTCTCTCAACTCCTTGTTGAATTTTGAATTGAACTCCAGCATATCTGTATTGCTTCTGAACCCGTGTTCTTCCGTAATAATGGTTCCGTAGCGGAGTCTTCCACTATTGGCCCATTCTGTTTTGGCTGCTTTATTGTTGTATTCCGCCTTGCCATGAATGTCGAGCATGCTCGAAAGCGAATTTTCACCCCCTTTGGCCCAGTTGGAGAGAAAAGTTTGGTTGAGGATAAAAGCAGTAGAGAACGCATAATTCCAGTAGACTGGTATTTCCTGCAATGGTTTCAGGTTTAACAGGTTGGTTTGTGGTTGTCGGGAAGTAACCGGAAAATCCTGCGCCATTTTTTTGCGCATACGTTCTACATTTACATTTTCTTCCAGTGTAAGCGACACATCAAATTTTGAAGGGTTTCCGATCCACAGGGTGATGGAATCGTTGTTGTTGTTTTTCACCCAGTACCTGTAAACATCATCACGCTCTGCCGAAAGCCAGAAAGGCATTCGCTGACCGCGCACATCGGTGATGTAAACCAATACCGAATCACGGTTGTAGGTATGATCGAGAAGAGTTCCCACAGCTTGTTTCAAAGAATCGGGCATGTTCTCATCGGGCACTACAAAAAAAGGAGAGGGTTGGTTGGCAACTTTGGCCGGTACCCTTTCTGAAATGACTATACGCGTGGAATCCCGGAAGAATCGTGCTGTTTTATTGCTCCGGCGCGGTACAAACGGTGGAATGATCTGCTGATCGATAAACTGATGCAACGTAAGGTTGCGCGATTGCAGATAAGTAGTATCTATGAACGTTTCAATAATGGTATCCCGGGTAAGTTTGATGGAGTCGAGAATTTCCCTGATCAGGGGTACGGTATCCATGCCCTCAAGGGCGGCCGTATCAATGGCACTGATAAGAATGGTTTTTTCCTCGTAAAAAGGCTCCTTAGGCAAGGGTACGGTATCGGCAATAAATGTGCTGTCGTTGAGCCATCTTACGGGTATTGTATCATAGCGGGTTAAAATACTGTTTTCAATACGGATGGAATCGTAGTCAAATCTCACAAGACGCGATCTGATGCTGTCAAAAGGCTCCTGGTAATGATAGAGCAGATGAGAAAGTGACCGTTTTAATGTATCCTTCCCCTCCATCCATAAACTGTCATGCTCCATGAGTCGCGACAGGTAATCAGATGCCGATTCAGGTGTAAACAGAATGGGTTCCAGCAAAATGGAGTCTGCCTCATTTCCGGGAGCAACAGGTTCTTCTTTCACCACCAGCGTATCGGGTTGGGCATTGGCATTGGGCAAGGTATCCATCACAGCAAGAGGGGTATTGCCTGTTTCTTTTGTTTCTTTTGAGGATTCAGAAGATCCGTTGACCGATTGTGCCATACCTGTTGAAAGGTACAGGAGAAAAATTGCAGGAAAAAAGAATAATCGAAGCATGAGGTTTTCTTGTGTGGATTAAAATCGAGCACGAAATTATAAAAAAAATCAGTTGTTTGGATTGTGCAGGCAGGATAAATCGTTTAGGGGGGTTTTCTGACACTGTAAACCGGCGATTATTTTCAGCGAGGGATAAAAAATAACCCCCTGATAATAAGGGGGTTAACATGTGCCCAGAACAGGACTCGAACCTGCACGTTGTTGCCAACACTAGTCCCTGAAACTAGCGCGTCTACCAATTTCGCCATCTGGGCAGTTTTTTGTATGGAGATCGAACCACAATGATCACAATTTTGTACCTTTCCCCATGATTGTTTTCCTTTGGTGAACGTTATCTCTGTTTAAAAGGAATTTGAATTACCCTGGAAAGACCGGGAAGGCATCTTACCATTAAAGTTGAAAAACAAATGGTGCCCAGGACAAGACTCGAACTTGCACGAGCTAACGCTCACTACCCCCTCAAAGTAGCGTGTCTACCAATTTCACCACCTGGGCATTTGTTGTTTTCATGATGAAAAGACCTCTGTATGCTGCTTTTTTTAAAGTGTGGCAAAGGTATAAAAAGTTTCCATTCTGATCACAGTTTTTTTGTATAATTTTTCTTACGTTTGCAATCTTAAATTTCTTACTATGGACCAGCAAATTCAGGAATCAGTTTTATCCAAACAGGTAATTGAAATGATTACCGTAGCGCACGAATTTTGTCTGTTTTTCGAACAGACCGAAAAATATGAAGCACACCAGATCATGGATTTTTTCCGGAAAATAGCACCTCTGCTTTACCTCAAAGGCAGTGTTCTGCCCAGCGATATCCCTGCAGAACCGGATTTTTTGGAGCGGTTTGTCACCGAGGAACAGTGGGAAACGATCTTTAAAGAACTGAGAGAGAAATTTGGCAACGACGATGTGTATTATGTTCATGACCATAACTTCGACAGCACCGAGGTAAGTTTATCGGATAACATTGCCGATATTTACCAGGATATGAAAGATTTTGTTTTGCTTTACCAGAAAGCACCCATGCAAAGCAAGGCATGCGCTGTGGCAGAATTGCAGAAACTCTACGAAAACCATTGGGGAAGAAGAATACTGCAATCCCTGATGCGCATGCACGAACTTGTTTTTAAAGACAGTATCGACCCCGATCTGCTGGAAAATGACGATCTGATAACCTAACACCATCCTTTTTTTCCATTACTTTTTCACCACCATTTTTTTCACTACTTTTTTACCGGTAAGGAAAATAATGCTGTATATGCCCGGTTTCAGATGAGTAGCATCAAAATTGCTGGCGTGCATCGGTGAAGCAATATTTTCATAAACCATCCTTCCTGTAATATCGATCACTTTAAAGGGAAGATCCGTCTCCCCGTTCCATGTTATCGTGAATTTGCCATTGCCGGGATTGGGATAAAAATTTATTTCTTCGGCAAATACATTTTTGATGGATACACTCACCGGTTGAAAAACCTCTGTTGTGCCATCAAAATCGGTTTGACGCAAACGATAGTAGGACAGGCCTTTGATGGGATTTGTATCGGTGGTTTGATAGTGGTTCTCATCATGGGTGGTACCTGATCCCTGTACCTCGGTGACAGGGGTGAAATCCCTTCCGTTGGTGCTTCTTTCTATGGTGAAAAAATCGTTGTTCAGTTCTGATGCAGTGCTCCATTGAATGATTACTTTGTTGTCTTGTGCTGCTGCATCGAAAGATAACAGTGAGATCGGCATGGGTGTATCTGCACTGCCAATAGTCCACCGGCTGAAACTATTGATGCCGCTGGCAGTAACAGAAGTTTCACCTGTACCCGGTCCTGTTGTGGTAATTTTCTCCCACGGTACAGTTTCATCATAAGCTTCACCATCCGTATACCCTTTATCTTGTTTGTAAAGTGAAAAATCTGAATAATCCACCGGATCAACATCTCCCAGATAATAATGGAATTCCAGGGTTGCATCCAGGTTTTCATTATTTGCTGGATTGATATCGAACCACTTCATGATGCTGGTTCCCGAACCCGATTGCAACTGAAAATGCCCACGCCGTATGGTCGTAGATCCCAGGTTACTGGTTGAGGTTAATACTAAGCCCAATCCGGCAATATTCTCATTGTTTGGTGAACTCAGGTTTCTGGTAGTGGTGATCACACCATTTTCCCCATAAACCCTTGAAGAATAGGATTCTGTTTCGGTTTCCGAAAGTGATGCTGATGCGCCCAGGGTGATATTGGAACCATTCAGGTCGAGCATGCCGCGCTGCATGGTAAGTGTGCCATTTACAGTTATATCTCCGGTTAGTCTTGTGTTACTGGGATTGTTGATGGTTAGATTGGAGAAGGTTATTGATGGAATATCCTGGAGCATAGACCCATCCAGGGTCAAGGTACCTTCGCCTGAAACAGAGGGAGCCGGATCTGTATTATCTGTTTCCAGGATTCCTGTGATGGTGACCGAGAAGCCATTGTTAACCGATACTTCAGCGCCATTTTCCATTCTTAACTTGTAAAGGGAAACATTGCTGCTGACAACAGGGTTGGTGGTTGTATTTGTAATAATTGCAACACCACCTATAG
>CAYMLS010000326.1:0-5927 GCA_964390665.1 uncultured Bacteroidales bacterium
TTTTGAGGGTTTATATCTGATTTATTACTTATTCAATTCCAACAGAATTTATTTATTTAATCACAACAATTTCTGGTTTTGATGTTGCTTTTTTATCATACAAATAAAAGATTCAACTTCAGTGAGAACATTTTTTCAACAATTGTTTGATCATGATTGTTTGAATCACAAACAAATGATTTTACTTTTCGCATTCTAAAAACCTTTACACCAAAAACAAAAATGCCTCAATATTTTTTCAACTTCCTTCTCATGATGTCAATGCTCCCTTTTCATGGACATAACAGACCTGCCGGTGATGGGTATTTCAGCAACAGTCAATTTGTAGAGATAAATGATCTTACAATGCATTACAGGATATGGAATACAGACCGTACTGCTTCAAAGGGAAAAATATTGCTGGTTCATGGTTTTGGAGGTTCTACCTTTTCATGGGAGCAGGTGGCTCCCATGCTGAGCAATCACGGATATGAGGTTGTGGCTTTGGATGTTCCTCCATTTGGTTTCAGCGAAAAAGCCAACAATATCAACGGCTCTGTAAGCGCAAGGGCGCATTTGGTTCACGAATTTGTCATGCGCCTTGATCCGGATTCAAAATGGCATCTGGCAGGACATTCCATGGGAGGGGGGATTGTTTTGGCAATGGCTCTTCTTTTCCCGGATCAATATCTTACCCTTCATCTTACGGGTCCGGCACTGTTCAAAACCATTGTTCCCGGAAAACCCAATATGCCCGTTTTACTCAAAATTCCGGGAGTTGCCTCTTTTGCAGGTAATATTGCTCAGGAATGGATGATCACATACAGTCAAATCGAATCTATGCTCGAATCAGCTTACGGTCAAAAGCCTTCACAAGAGCAGGTGCAGCAATATTATAAACCACTTGGCATGGAAGGGACCTCCCGCGCCATACTCAATAATGCCCGGAAAGCAACAGAAACTGACACCCTCAGGATCAAAGACCTACGGGTGCCGGCATTGGTCACCTGGGGTGAAGAAGACACATGGGTACCTTATGAAGAAAATAAAGAAACGCTTGAACTTATTCCTTCCATGGAATTGGAGATCTTACCCAATTCCGGGCACAATCCCATGGAAACACACCCGGTTATTTACCTGAACAAATATCTTGATTATCTGAAAAGATGGGAAAAAAAACAGGAATAAAAATTACTGCAAACTTATTCAAACAGGAAGGAGATCATGATGATCTTTGAGTTTAAACGGTCTATTGAATTGGAGAACATCGAGTTTTCCCGTCTGAGCATATCACGCATGCCAAAAGATGATTTGATCTCCGTGGAAAATTTAAAGTAATAGAAGTAATAATCGAAACCCACACCCAATTCATAAAAAAAATCGTGCCTGTTGATACTGGCAAGCAACTCATTTTCAACATCTTCCTTGTCTTCCGCTGATGCCAGATCATAGCTGTACTTAAAACCGCCGATCACATATACCCTTGTATTGAGCATTCTTACTGACTTGTACTTGAGATGGAGGGGGAAATCAATAAAGGTACTCTCAATAGATGCGGTCCGTCGAATATTGTCTCCATTTTTTTTTCCTTCGTAAATGATGTTTCTGTCGCCAAAAGTTAAGGTGGGAATAAACCTGAGATCAAATTGATTACCCAGACGCAGATTGGAAACAATGCCAATATTAAAACCATTTTCGGGTTGTGTGGTTACAGAAAACAAAGTATCAAACTCAGGACTTCCGGTCATACCGGAAAATTCGACCATTTCGAGGTTTTCAATAGGTTTTAGTGAAAAATCAAGATTGTTAAATCCCAATGAAAATCCAAAATGATAAGGTTTTTGATCATGAAAGGGTAAATTTTCCGGTTTGAAAGATTTTTGAAGCTGCGCATGAACGCTGCCCGGAATGATCAAAACGAATACCAGTAAAAGAAAAATTGCCGGAAAAAAGTAGGTTTTAAGGTAATTCACTGTTTTGAATTTAAAAAATATGAAGGATTTAATTGCCCATAAATCATGCAAACATTATTCTGTTATCATCTTCTTAAAGAGATCAGATAACTGACCCGTTCGATAAATTTTCACCTGATAATTTCCATGTTTGTTAGTATCATGAAGTTTGTATTTGATTCGCAAAGATTTTCGGTTCCTCTCTAAAACGGAAGTGAAAAAGTATTATTGTAAAAAATTATTTTACACCTTCATACAAATATGTAATGCCCATGGAAAGTTTATGATATTTGGTTTTTTGAAACCCGGCCTGCTCCAGCCATTTGAGAAATGCATCTCCAAAGGGAAATTTTTTGACCGACTCAGGCAAATACTTATAAGACTCATAACTACCGCTGAAAACACGTCCCCAAAGAGGCAAAATAAAATTGAAATACAGATTATATCCCTGCTTCACCGGAAATCTGTCGGGCATGCCAAATTCAAGGATCATGATGACCCCTCCGGGTTTGAGAACCCTGTAGATCTCTTTTAATCCTTTCAATGGGGTCTCAAAGTTTCGAACGCCATACGCCACTACAGCAGCATCAAATGAGGCTTCTTCAAAAGGGAGGTCCTCAGAATCTGCCTGCTGAAGGGTGATGATGTTACTGAGTTTTTTTCGTTCGAGTTTTTTGTCGCCATAAGCAAGCATGGTTTCAGCAATATCGACACCTATGATACGCTCAGGTTTGAGTTTGGCCAGCTCAATGGCAAGATCAGCGGTACCTGTTGCCACGTCAAGTATTGATGCAGGTTTACAGGGCGCCAGTTTTTTTCTTAGCTTTCGCCTCCAGGCATAGTCAATACCAAGGGATAAAAAATGATTCAGGTAATCATAACGATGGGCAATGCGATTAAACATACCCCTTACATCTTCTTTTTTTGCCATACTTTTTTAAGGGGATAATCTTTTGATCTCCCATGTTTTTCCAGTTAAAATATACAAAAGACGGTCGTGCATTCTTCCGGGTTGCCCCTGCCAAAACTCTATTTTGATGGGTATAAGCCGGTACCCTCCCCAGAAATCAGGACGTGGCACGGGTTTCCCTTCATATTTTTCCTCCATTTTCCTGAAATTATCTGTAAGTACCTTTTTGTCAGCGATAACAGCACTCTGATCGGATGCCCAGGCACCCAGCTGACTTTCGCGTGGACGGGTTTTAAAATAGGCATCCGAAGATTCTTCACTGATTTTCTCAAACTTTCCCTCAATTCGTACCTGGCGCTCCAGTGCGAGCCACAAAAACAACAACGATCCAAAGGGGTTAGACTCTATTTCCTGTGCTTTCCGACTGTTATAGTTGGTAAAAAACACAAACCCATGGATGTCGAGTTCTTTTAACAAAACTGTACGCGACGATACTCCCTCGGTGATGGAAGCAGTAGAAAGAATCATGGCATTGGGCTCCGGAAGATCTGCTTCTATGGCATTTTCCAACCAAATGGAAAACAATTTAAAGGGGTCAGGACCAATACTGCCGGCGTCCAGAGATTCACCCTGGTAATTTTTTCTGAGTTCGTAAAGTTTTTTTTCAACATTCATTTGTTCAGAATTGTTTTTCAATGGTCAAATGGTGCTCGTCAACAATCATCTGCTGCATGTCTGAGTATGCTGCAATTTATAATCATCCGCATGTGTCTCTAAAATTTTGTCATGGCTCGGTTCATAAACTTATACTTATCTTTTGGATGAAAGCAGAGCGATAGATTCCTGAAGCAATTCCTGTTTATCTACAGGAACAACACCTACCTTTTCACATACCAGACCACCTGCCAAATTGGCAAGGGCGGATGTAAAGGATAGCGAACAACCTGCTGCAAGGCATAGGGCTACAATACTGATAACTGTATCGCCGGCGCCTGACACATCAGCAATGGAGCGAAGATGCGCCTTCAAAGATCCGGTCTCGTATTGATGATTCCCGGTTTGCTCGCTGTAGAACACTCCTTTATCAGACAAGGTGGCAAGGACCATTTTGGCACCCAGTTTTTGCTGGAGCAACTGCACCTGCGCTGTAAGCTGTTCTGTTGTATTCAGAGATTGGTCAACTTTCAAACCTTCACGCAATTCTTTCAGGTTAGGTTTTAACAATGTCACCCCTTTATAGTTCATGAAATTTCTTTTTTTCGGATCTACCACAACGGGTATGTTATGATTGCGGGCAAGGTTTACAACCCTGTTGATCAACAGCGGTGTAATCACCCCTTTGTCATAATCTTCAAAAAGAATGGCATGTATTTGCTTTTTGTCAACCAGGTGCTCTATTTTATCGAGAAGCATATGTGTTGCTGCTTCCTCCAGTTCATGAGTGGTTTCATGATCTACCCTAAGCATTTGCATATTATTTCCAATTACCCGGTGTTTGGTGGTCGTTATTCTGCCCGGAATGGAGATGATCGCAGAGGTATCCAATTGCTGTTCTTTCATAAGCTTCAAAAAAGCATCTCCACTTTCATCGTCGCCAATGACGGCACAAAGCAAAGGCCGGGCTCCCAGACTCTGCACATTGAGCGCTACGTTGGCTGCGCCTCCCATGCGGTTCTCACGGTTGTGAAGCGCCACAACAGGTACAGGTGCTTCCGGCGAAATCCGGTCTACTTTACCCCATAAATAAGAGTCGATCATTACATCACCGATTACCAGAATATTCTGCTTCTGAAAAGCATCAAAAACTTCCCTGATATAATTTTCCTGATTCATTTAATCATTTTTTACTTTACAATTATAAGTCCTCTCCAAAAAGTTGATCATCCACAAACCCGGGTAAAGCGGAGCTCCGCAACGTCAATTTCCGAAAACAGGTTTTCGCAGTGGGCTCAACTATGAAATCTTAGATATTCAATGTACTTTATTTTTTCCCGAAAGGGTATTGTTTGAAGTCATAACAGACTTCATATGGGAAAATTCAACCAGGAAATTCAGCATTTCTTCAAATTTGAACGTCCTTTATGGCATTTTTTCTCCATATGTCCTGACTTTCTATAATATCTTCATCAATTAGGAGTTTATCATTTCAACCCCTTGCCTGACTACTTTTTGTCAAAAAAAATGATTGTTCTTAAGGGTAACAAAATCGTATTTTTCGTTTCCTCCCAAGCCATCCCATACAACCTCAATTACGATTATTTGCATCCATCGCTTTGTATTTTCAGCAGCTGATATCCCAAAAGGATTATTTCAGTAATTTCAATGCATCCTTTATCCTTTTTACTGCTTCAGTAATGAGATCATTTGAGGTAGCATAGGAAATTCTTATGCAACCCGGCGCACCAAAAGCACTACCAGGGACAACTGCCACATGTGCTTTGTTGAGCAGATACATAGAAAGATCACCTACATTTTCAATGACTTTCTCTCCATCAGATTTTCCAAAATAATAGCTCACATCCGGAAAAATATAAAATGCACCCTGAGGAACATTGGTTTTAATACCCGGGATGTCATTGATCAAACTGAGAACCAGGTCTCTCCTCTCACGAAACTTGTTCAGCATCTCCACAGCGGGTTTCATTTCCATTGCTTTTTCTGCTGCTTTCTGGGTTATGGAGCTGGTTGCCGAAGTAAACTGTCCCTGAAGTTTGGTGGCAGCTTTTGCCAGTTCAGGATGAGCAGCCATATACCCCAATCTCCATCCGGTCATGGCAAAACCCTTTGAAACACCATTGATCACAATTACCCTGTCTTTAATTTCTTTAAATTGAGCAATGCTTTCATGCTGGCCGTTAAAATTGATCAGCTCATAAATCTCATCAGAAATGATATAAATATGAGGATGTTTTTCGAAAACTTTGGCAAGTGCTTTTAGTTCTTCTTTACTATAAAGAGAACCGGAAGGGTTGCAAGGGCTAGAAAAAAGGAATAATTTTGTTTTTTCTGTAATGGCTGCTTCCAGCTGATCAGGAGTTATTTTGAAGTCACGGGCAATACCGGTTTCCAGGAAATGTGGTTTGCCT
>CAYMLS010000327.1:0-765 GCA_964390665.1 uncultured Bacteroidales bacterium
GTTCTGATCCTGTATAGCCTGTTGCACCTATAATTCCTATTTTCTTTTTAATCATATTCCTGCTTTTAAAAATATTATACCGTAAAAGTTATGAAAAGTTTAGTTTTACCTTATCATGATGACATCTCATCCAATGATTTTTCCAATACCTTCATTACTTTTTCAAGATCGTCGTAATGTATATTCAAGGGTGGAACCAGGCGCAATACATTCGCGGCAGTCGCATTGGCAAGAACGCCTTTTTCCAGCATTTTTTGCACCAGAGGTTTGGTTTCAAAATCAAACTCCACGCCGATCATCAGTCCCATCCCCCTGATCTCTTTTACAGAATTTTTATTCATTCCCTCTATCTTAGATCTTATCCATTCTCCTTTTTCTGTAGCCTGGTGAAGCAGGTTTTCTTCTTCTATAACCTCAATGTTTGCCAGGGAAGCTGCGCAGACCAGAGGATTCCCCCCGAAAGTAGTTCCATGATCGCCAAATTCAATAGCTGAACTAACCTTTTCATTTGACAGGATCGCACCTATGGGAACCCCTCCACCCAATGCTTTGGCAAGGGTAATAATGTCAGGTTCAACTCCGTAATGTTCTTTTGCAAACATTCTGCCGGTTCTTCCCATACCGCACTGAATCTCATCAAAAATAAGAACGATATCATGTTCATTGCAGAATGTCCGCAAGTGCTTCATAAATTCCTTACCGGCAACATTGATCCCTCCCTCGCCCTGAATAGGTTCAATGATGATGGCCGCTGTATTTTTACCG
>CAYMLS010000327.1:775-5911 GCA_964390665.1 uncultured Bacteroidales bacterium
CGGCCGCTTGCCTGACCGCCTGTATATCGTTAAAGGGAACCTGTTTAAATCCTCCGGGAAGAGGACCGAACCCTTTTTGCATTTGCTTCTTACCTGTTGCTATGGTGGCCAGTGTACGGCCGTGAAAAGAGTTTTCAAAAGATATGATATCTCCACATTTGCCCTTGCTATGTGCGTATTTTCTTGCAATTTTCAGCGCTCCTTCAACGGATTCAGCACCACTGTTGGCGAAAAAGACGCGGTCAAGTCCTGACAGTTCCACAAGTTTGGCGGCTAAACTCACCTGTGGTTCACTTAGATAAAAATTGGAGATATGAATCAGTTTCTCAGCCTGTTGCTGAATAGCGCTGACCACTTTGGGATGACAATGCCCAACACTGTTAACAGCAATACCACCCAACACATCGATAAATTCATTTTCTTCCACATCCCATACATGAGACCCTCTGCCCCGGTCCAGCGTCAGCGGATAACGTTTAAAAGTTTGCAAATAATTTTTTGTAT
This sequence comes from uncultured Bacteroidales bacterium, assembly GCA_964390665.1. Taxonomy (GTDB): domain Bacteria; phylum Bacteroidota; class Bacteroidia; order Bacteroidales; family UBA7960; genus SKVR01. The sequence goes on from CAYMLS010000327.1 coordinate 1,280, forward strand.
CCAGTTCCTGATAATGCTTGTTATGTTTTTTATCCATTCTTTACTGTATTTAACTATTCTGCTTTATGATTCTGTTTTTTTGATAACGGTCCCAACTTCCCTGCTCGCAAATAGTTCTGAAACCTGCTCAGGCACGGTACCATTAATAATTCTTGCAAAACCTGCCCCTTTATTCAATGCTATTTCACAGGATTCAATTTTTGGGATCATCCCACCCTGAATGATACCCCTGTCTTTCAGGTTCTTTAATTCCCCAAGACCAACCTCGCGCAATATAGTGCCGGGATCATCCTTATCAAGCAATAATCCGTCAACATCGGTTAGCACAATATAATGCTGTGCCGAAATGGCACCGGCAATATGACCGGCAAACATATCGCCATTGATATTGTAATCATTTCCAAACTCATCGGATGCCAAACAAGTAATTACCGGAATAAAATCATTTTCCAATAGAAGCGTGATCAGTTCGGGGTTAACCCTAACAACATCACCAACCTGTCCAAGGTCAACAATTTCAGCTTTTCCATTGACGATGCGCTTATGCATCCGTTTTTCTGCAATTACGGTTTTGCCATCCTTTCCGGAAAGTCCTACTGCTTTGAAACCCATTGCATTAATGATTGATACGAGGTTGCCGTTCACTTTACCTTTTAATGCCATCTCAACGTATTCCATGGCCTCAGGGGTTGTTTTCCGTTGTCCGTCAATGAATTCGGATTTTATATTTGCCTCCTGCAAAGCAAACTTGATAAACGGTCCTCCTCCATGCACGATAACCACATGGTGTCCCTGTTTTTTCAAAGAACAAATACTTTCCAGTACTCTCGATTTCAGATCAGGGTCTGTCATGGCGTTGCCTCCATATTTGAATAGTAATATGTTTTTTTTATTCATCTGTTTATGATTTTATTAAATAGGTCCCCGTCCTTTTTTTACGGGGGAGCTCACTAAAACCCGAACTACATGTTTTACATGCCGCGAATGATAATCATGTATGTGTATGTCAAAATTTTTGTCATGCCAGGTTCATCATAATTTTGGTAAAGTTTAAGGGGCAAAGATAATCATTGATAATGAATTGCCATTGATGACGCATGAATATGCCCTTATCCTATTCATCCGCCAACAAAACGTCTTGCAAAACATAATTGTCAGAATTAGAAAGGCAATCATATTCATTTTATAACAAGCAACATACATATTCATTAATGCCAGCAAGAGAACTCACGATCTCATCTGCGCTTGATAAACAAAGATTCAATTGCGAGACAGGCGATGACTGTTTTGAAGACAAACCCAACGCACCAATTGGTAATTTCTTTATCAGGCAGAAACGGATACTATGAGATCTATTGCTGATACGATTTAATTTTTTCAGGGGTTTTTGTGCTTTGTATAAAAAATATACGATTCATGGACAGGCGGGTTGATCATGCTGAATATTTAAACAACGGATCCCATTTACTGGCCCGACGTTTGATTGATTCTGCCTCATTCCTGGTCATGGGTTCTACTTTATTGCTAAGTTTCAATGCCATGTTAAACAATTCCTCTTCTCCCGGAGGGATAGCAGTAGCAATGGGATGAGAAAGCGCGAACCGCAGGCCCATAAGAGCATTTTCCTCACTGGCAAGGGGTTCATACCATGCTTTCGGATAGCGCGACCTGTCGGCATCCTCTGGCCATTTTCCTTTGGCCATTGCCTTCAAGGCAATGATCCCCATATTCTTTTGCTGCGCCATAGAAAGAACCTTTGGACCAAAACTCCCTGCATGCCATGATGCAAGGTTAACCGGGAACATAATGGTATCGAAGTCGAATCCTTGCATAAGTGCCAATGCAGCTTCTACAGAGTGTGCCGAAAAACCAATGTGACGAATTTTCCCTTCTTCTTTTGCCTCCAGAAAAGTTTCCATGGCACCCCCTTTTCCCAAAATGGTATCTACCTGCTCAAGGGAGGTTACCGCATGATGCTGATACAAGTCGAAATGGTTGGTACGCAAATGCTTCAATGATTGTTCAAGTTCCTCCCGGGCTTCATCGCGGGTCCGTTTTCCGGTTTTATTCGATAGAAATACATTACTCCGGTAAGGCTCAAGAGCAGGCCCCAGTTTGACTTCGGCATCCCCATAAGAGGGTGCTACATCAAAGTAATTTACGCCGGCATCAATGGCACGCTTTACAGATGCGGATGCTTCCCCGGGAGTGGCATTTCTCACAACAATGCCTCCAAAACCAATTACCGAAAGCATGGCTCCTGTTTTTCCCAATATCCTCTTTTCCATCTCTCCATCCCCAAATTTCCTGGTTATTGAAGAGAGGTCGGCGGGAAATAAACTGAATGCAGGAATGAAGGTAGCGGTTGTTTTTAAGAATTCACGTCTTTTCATTTTTTTATCATTTGATTTTTAATAGGTAAAAATGCCCTGCTCCTGTCATTTTCCTGAGGGGAGCAGATATATCATTTTTTTCATCTGTTTATAATTTTATTAAATAGGTCAGATGGAGCTCGCTAAAAATCTGACTACATGTTTTACATGCCGCGATTTATAATCATGTGCGTGTGTGTCAAAATTTTTGTCATGCTCGGTTCATCTGATTGTAATTTGATTCATTCGGTTCTCGTTTTTACCGACGAGAGAGCTCGCTAACAGTCTGACTGCATATTTTACCATGCCGCGAATGATAATCATGCGTGTGCGTGTATGTTAAAAATTTTATCAAGGATTGGTTCACTCAGAACCTCACTTAATATTAAAAGGATACAGGCATCCAAAAGTTCATATAAGGACAAAGATTTCTCACCAGCAGGGCTAAATCCAACAAGCCAGCAATCTAACAATTCAAAAATCCAACATGGAAACCGTCCTTCAACCTCTTTGAGGGTTTTCAACCTATCAAAGGGTTTACCCCATCAACCATGAAACAATCCAACAATCAAACAATCCAGCAATCCTTTCCAGATTTTTTTTTCGTTTATCGTTTAGTATTTTGTTATTTGCTATCTTTGGTTGTGAAATATTAACACCACATTCTCTGAACAATAAACAATGTATCACCAATCCTCCCTATCCATGTTTACTTGTAAAATGGCTCATACGCGCTTCACCATCCTGTTTTTTTGTATCCTGCTGATAAAAATTAGCCATACGGTTGCGCAAGATCAACTTATTACGGGCCGACTGGAAGGTTCTGCCGGATATATTACGCCCGACAGGATGCCTTTTTGGCTGCGCTCCAACAATTTTGGCGATGTACCCCTTCAAAATGCATCTATGAATTATGGAGGATGCCTGAGAAAAGAATACAATGAAAAAGAAAATCCTTTCATTGACTGGGGGGCGGCAGTGAACAGCAAGATATATGTAGGGCAAAGCATTGACCTGAGACTATTGGAAGCCTACGCCAAAATGAAAGTATGGATTTTTGAAGTGAAAGCGGGGCGAAGCAGGGAAATGATGGGATTGGCAGACAGTACCCTGTCGGTTGGTTCTTTTGCTGTATCGGGCAATGCACCGGGTATACCCAAAATAGAAGCAGGAATACCTGATTTTTACACCCTCCCTTTTTGGGGGGAAATGTTTGCCTTCAAAGGGAATTTTGTTCATGGATGGCTGGGCGACAACCTGATGGAATTGGAGGACTCCATCTTTCCGGTGAAAACCTACTTTCATCAAAAATCTTTCTACGGGCGACTGGGCAAGGAAAACTGGAAAGTAAAACTCTATGGGGGATTCAACCACCAGGTTTTCTGGGGAAATGAAGCAGATTACTATGGTGGCGATATTTATACGCTTTCGCTTACCGACACCTACTTATACATGATCACAGGTACAGCATATGGCACCAATGATATACCCCGTTCAAAAATAGGAAACCATTTGGGAACCATTGATCTGGGAATGGAATACCAATTCGACGGGTTTAAACTTTTCGGGTATCGTCAGAATTTTTATGAAGTAGGTGCCCTCTATTATTTGGCCAACATTCGCGATGGGTTGAACGGACTTACTATAGAAAACACTTCCAGGGAAACCGATGGATTCAGATGGGAAAAAGGTTTGCTGGAGATCTTTTACAGCAAAAATCAGGCGGGTGAATTATGGTCTCCCTTAACACCCTCGGGCGATGAAAATTACTACAACAACTTTCAATATGTAAAAGGATGGACTTACATGGACATGAACCTGGGAAACCCTTTTATTGGCACCCGGGAATATATTCGCGAAGAACATCCCGACTATCCGGGAAACTATTTCATCAACAACCGTGTGATCGCCTTTCATGCCGGTTTTCAGGGTTCATGGCAGCAATGGGATATGGCCCTGAAAACCTCCTGGTCGCTCAATTACGGCACCTACGGTACCAGTGAGATCGGGCACAGCATCGGTGACCGGCGTGATCCTCCCCGGCATGGTATTTTTGAAGAGACACAACAGTTCTCTGCCTGGCTATCTGTCAATCATCAGTTTGTAAACAACCTGAATGTGGGATTGGTGGCAGCCCTTGATCAGGGCGATCTGTATTACAACTCATCAGGATTGATGCTGAAAGTGTACAGGTTTTTCTGATTGTCATAGGTTGAGGTGAAAGTGGTTGGTATGATTGCTATGGTTTGTAACCAATAAC
>CAYMLS010000328.1:0-5903 GCA_964390665.1 uncultured Bacteroidales bacterium
AGATGCAGGGTAAAATTCAGGGGTTGATCACCCGGATTTTCCAGTTCAAAATCAACAGGAAGATCATTTGGGTCGAAAACTTCAACATTACCATCTCCATTGAGATCCCACGAATAGGCAACACCTGCTTCAGGGGTAAACTGGTAATTAATGGCAGATTGCAGAGGACTGCATCCACTCTCCTGTTCAAGAGCGAAAGATGTTTTGGGTGTGGGATGTACCACAACAGTGAGGGTATCATGATCATAGCATGCATATTCAGAATCTGCTCTGAGTATCACCTCAAAGGTTCCGGGTTCGTCGAAAGTCCAGCTGTGGTCTGCCTGTGAAGAAGACGCATCGTTTTCATCAAAATCCCAAAGAAATTCATGGGCATTGAGGGAAGTACCGGAAGAGAAATTTACCGTGAACGGAGCACAGCTCTCAACAAACCCGTCTCCTGCAGATGGAACCGGATCACTGCTGATGTTTGCCTCAACATGAGGATTGACAGTGATGGGGCGAACCAGACTGTCACTACATCCATGCACAGTGGTGGCAATAAGTTCCACTTCATAGGTTTCGGGAACAGATCCGTTGTTTTCAAATGCTGATTCAGGATTTTCATCCGGAGAAACCTCCCCATTATCAAAATCCCAGGCATATTCCACCAAAGCATTGGTTGTGCTGTTGTTGTTGAAAATAACCGACTGAGGACTACAGACGATTTGAGGGGTAAAGGCAAAAGAAGCAGTAATTTCGGGCAGTACCCTCACATAAATATGGGCATTATCCTCACACTGATAATCAGAAGCTGCCTTCAGATCTACTTTGTACAGCACAGGGTCTGCGCCTGAATTTTCGAAAGTATGCGTTGGATTCTGCTGACTGGAAGATCCGCCATCGTCAAAATCCCACAAAAAATGATGGGCGTTTTTGGATGAGGATGATGAAAAATCAACCGTAAAAGGGGCACATCCTTCAATGATGGTATCTCCTGCCAGGGGCGTTTTATCAGTATCTATTTCTGCAATTACATCAGGAAATACAACAAGTTCTGCAGTAGCATTGCGGATACACTTTTGCTCAGTTTCTCTCTCTATCCATATTGTTTGTTCTATGGTAAGGGTGTCGGGTTCAGTTCCCGGATTTTCATACAGGTGATTCAATGTAGTAATGTTATCAGCCGCAGTGTGCGAAAGATCTGTTCCATCACCCAAAGACCAGTACCAGTTTTCGGCATGCAAGGCGGTATTTTCTATAATCGCATCATAGGGTGTGCAATGCGTTGCAGGATCAAGGGTAAAACCGGGTTCCACCTGTGGATAAACCAAAATATCAACAGAATCAACATCGGTACAATAATAGTTTTGTGAAGCAATGATCAGCCGGGCTGTGTAGATGGAGTCTACCGGTGAAAAATTGGTATAGGTTTTTTCAACTGGCATTTGAAAATCCTCGGCAAAGTTCAGGGCACCATCGCCAAAATGGAGAAAATAATGGAGTACTTCTCCTGTGGATTCATTGATAAACTGAACATCCATGGGTGCACAGCGATCATCAACAACATGAAAACTGATACCCGCTTTTGCCTGAGGAACCACTGTTACGGTTCTCTCTGTAGTATCGGGGCAAAGAGCATGTTCTGCTATGAGTTGAATGGTGTAATTTTGTTCAAGTTCATGATGTGGATAAATATAACTGAATTCCGGGTCATCAATATTGGGTGGGCTATAGGAATTATCGTCGAAATCCCAGGTATAGGAAGTGGCACCCGATGCATTGTTTTGAATGAGTACTTCCTTTGAATTGCAACGATCGGGTTTGCTTACATAAAACTCAGCTTTTACAAACGGCAGTATTTCAAAATCTTTGGATGCAGATGCTGTGCATCCGTTAAGATCGGTATATTCATAAACTAAAGTATAACTTCCCTCCCCAATATCCGCAGGGTTGAAGTATGGATAGGGATCGTAAGGTGGCGGGATCTGCTGACCAAACGAATTCACAAAATGGTAGTTTCCTCCCTCCGGTAAACCAGCACCATTGAAACTGTATTCAGGATTGTTGGCACAAACCGGAACAAAATCATTTAACGTTACGTCAGGCAACGGAGATACGATCATCTGGATCGTTCCATATGCTTCCTCTCCGTTGGCATCGGTCATTACCAGGAAATAATCATGAGTTCCCTCTGCCGGACTGACCTCAACCAGGGGATTACCTGTATCTGCATTAAAGTGCACAACCGCAGGATCATCCCATGGTGCAACATCTTTGTACCATAAATATTCATAAGGGGGCATACCCCCGCTGGGAATTACTTCTATTTGCGTTGTTTCTCCCTCACAAATGGTTGGGGCATAAATTATATCTGAAATTTCCACTTCTCCACCTGTTATGTTCACGATCATCTGATCGGTTGCCAAACATCCTGTTTGCTGATCGGTAACCGTAAGATCAAAACTCTGCGCAAAGACCAGGGGTCTTGTATCTACCTGTTGACCTGTTGCATCGTTAAGAAATACAGCAGGTTCCCACTGGTAAAGATAACTTCCCGTTCCTCCATCCAATGCCTCAAGCGTTGTGGAATTGCCAACAGGAAGATTTTGCTGGTCATCACCTGCATTGGCGATGGGTAGTTCATGAACAGCAATATTGGCCACAGCAGAGGAACTGCAACCATTTTCATCGGTATAGGTATAATTAACGATAAAGTTTCCGGCACCAGCATTTTGTATGTTAAATTCATTGTCAACAACATGATTACCACCATAAATACCACCTTCAGGTAATGCACCTTCCAGGGGTACCATTCCAGGGTTATTACAAAACTCCATTCCTTCCCAGGTTATCTGAGGCAATGGATGTACAAGCAGCGTTTGGGTTGCCGAACTGGTGCAGCCGTTTAGGTTTGTATAAACATAAGTAATGGTATGCAATCCCGGACCATGATCGGCAGGTATAAAAAAACCGGAAGATGAGGTTTGATCATTGATGTAATAACTTCCTCCTGCGGGGCTGCCCCCGGCAAGTTCCACAAAAGGTTCATTCAAACACATATCGTCAAAAGGTTCGAGTTGAACAGTTGTGCCATCTTCCACGACTACAACAAGATCATCGGTACTGCTGCACCCGTTCTGATCTGTTACGGTGAAATAGAAATGGGTTGTACCCCCAACAGGTACTGTTGTTGTGCTTGCATTCTCATGATCTTCAACCATAGCGGATGGGTTCCACAGATAACCATAATCTCCGGTACCTCCGGAAGCCGTTCCCGAAAGTTCAACTGTACCACACATTTCTGCCAAAAGAGGATCTCCTGCTTCCGCATGGGGTGATGGATGTATCACCAACTGATTCGTTGAGGAGGCAGTACAACCATTCTGATCTGTATAGGTGTAAGTAAGGGTATAGCTTCCCGGGGAGGCATCATCCGTATTGAAGGTGTTGTGGTTTTCAACGAAATCTCCTGAATAAACACCACCGGCAGGTGACGCACCATTTAAGGATATTAAACCGCTATCATCGCATAACTCAGGTGGACTATCCCAGGTAATCACAGGGGTAGGATTTACAATAATGGAAAATGTGCATGATGAAGGGCAATGCAGGTTGTATGGGTTGTAAACATATTCGAAAGTAAAATCTCCCGGTGAGTCGGGATTGAAGGTAGTTACCGGATTTCCGTTGTGTAAAAAAGTGGCAGGCGAGGGCAAATCAGGAAAAAGATCCGCCAGAATTATCTCTCCCGATCCCTGACAAACCTCTATATCATGGCACTGAAGATCAGGCAAGGGGTAAACCGTAACAGTTGTTTCTGCTACCGAAGTACATCCGTTTTCATAAACATATTGTATCGTATGGATTCCCCCGCCATGCAAAGCCGGATCAAAGTGGGTGGAAGGAGAAGAACTGTTGTTGATAAAGTATTCACCCCCTGCAGGAGAACCACCCGTAAGTGCGAAGGAAGGATCATCCAAACAGACCGGATCTATGGGATCAAGGGCTACATCATCAATTCCAAACTGAAAGGAAGAAACCTCAAATTCATAGGTGGCACTTCCCGGTCGGCAAAAGGTTACAGAAACCGGATTGTCCGGATTATCCTGACAAAAATGTATAACTCTTGGATCGGGCGGACTGGGGACAGGTGTAACATTTCCACAGTCAATCATATACTGTAACTGTCCGGTGGCAGTGGTAAAATCTATGCTGAAAGAAGTGGCATCATCATGAAGGTAAATGAGCAGTTCGAAACAATTAAAGTTATTGGGCATCCCACAACACGCACCATCTGGGGTAACAGGCGATGAAACTGTCCATGTAGCATCGGCATCCTGCGTAAGATCCACTATAATGGGATCGCTGCAGTTACCCGAAGCAGCAGCGTGCATTGGCAGATGAAAAGAAACGATCCCCAAAACCGCAACAATGAACAACCATCTGTTTGAAAAACCAGCACCAGAGCTGCGAACGTAATGTTTCGGAAGCACACACAGAATCCCGGTTCTGGTCAATAACCCAGAAAAAGGAATCAGATTGCGGAATAACTTTATTTTTCGTAACATTTTTTTATTCACCAGTTGTTGCTCTTTGTTCTGTTTTCAGAATGCAAAAGATTAGTTTTTGATAAACTTAATTACTTTTTGTGACCCTTGTTGTTCTATTTGCAGGAAATATAACCCCGGATGAAGATCAGATACATCAAAGGATAAATGATCTGTCATATTTTCGGATTCAAATGTTTTGAATAACCTGCCTTGACTATCACTTATGCGGAATATGACTTTTCTTTGACCGGGTTGATCGATAAAAAGATTGAGCTGTGTTTTTACAGGGTTTGGATACAGACGCAGGGTATTGTTGGCGGAAAACTTATCAACAGAGGTATTAAACTCTACCCATATGGAGTCGGAAACCTGGCAACCATTCTGATCGGTAACCAATACCCAGTGCAATCCAAAATCTGAAACATGATAAATACTTTCATTATTTCCATCATGCCATACATAAGACTGGAAACCTTCCCCTGCATCCAACAAAACAGTGTCTGCCACAGAGGTAAGAATATCTTCCCCCAGATCAAGGGTTGGCAGGGCAAAAAAGTCGACCGTGGAGAACAACGTATCGTTCCGGGAATTTGCATCCTTCAAACCATTTCGTATGGCATAATCATAACTGCCGGGTTGATCTGCCGAAACAGGTAGGGAAAGATTGAAACTGGCAGTATCTCCTGGAAGTAATGCCTCGGGAAGGGCAAATTCCTCACTTCTGAAAATTTCGTTGTCACGAAATACTTCTACCGGAATGGAGGTTCCCTGATCAAAGGCATCTGCACCCTTGTTGACCAAATTTATTTCTACAGCATCCTGCTGTTGACCTGTGCCACATACAGAATTGGGCAGATCCCAGCTCTCCATGGCAATATCGAAAGTATTCACCCATATATTTCCTTTTCCCACGCATAAATTTTCATCTACCACGGTAACACTGTATTTAGAAGTATGGGGCGAGGAAACTGAGAAATACCGGTTCTGCGAACCATTCTGCCAGAGATAGTACGAATACCCTTCGCCTGCATCAAGCACTACGGTATCTGATTGCAGGGTGTAGATATCGTCCTGCATCAAAGGTTTTGGCAACTGATGCACAGGTCTGCCTACAAGCAAAGAATCATTGCCTGCATATTCATCGTCCGACATCTCCATCCAGGTTTTCATCTCCCAGTGCTGATGGCCTATGTTTGTTATCAGTGTGTCAAATTCATAAACAACAGATTCTTCGGGTAGCAAAGGCTGGTCAAGGATCAAAACACCCGAAACGGCTTCCTGATCTTTGAACTGGTAGGTGAGTATTATCTGGGATCCCTCCTCAATGGGCATCGTTCCTGCATTACCAATTTCCATTTTTACCTGCACATC
>CAYMLS010000329.1:0-5799 GCA_964390665.1 uncultured Bacteroidales bacterium
TTGCAAGCACTATTTAGGACTGATTATTCTTTTCTACTCCCATGAGCATGAACCCATTCATGTTCATTGTAAATTTCAGGGAAAAGAAAGTAAAGCAGAACTGATATTTGAAAATGGTGAATTTGTAGAAGCGAGAATTTCTGATGTTTCAGGAAAGGAACCTTTAGATACTCAAAATTTAAAGAAGTTCAAAAAATTTGTAGAGGCATATCATGATGAAATAGTGCGAAAATGGATGGACTTCTTTATTTACAATAAACCCATTGAATCGGAAAAGATTACTAAAAAACTTTAAGTTATGGTAGTATCAATCGAAAAAGCGGAATACAAAGGAGATTATGTGATACATCTTCGATTCTCAGATGGTGTGGAAAGAAATATTGATTTTAGCAACTTTCTTCAAAATGCTAAAAATCCGATGACAAAGAAATATCTTGATAAGGAACTATTTCAATCATTCAGGATCGTTTATGGTGATTTGATTTGGGACGATTATGAGATGTGTTTCCCTATATGGGATTTACATGAAGGGAAAATATAATATTTCTGCGATAGGTTCTCACAACCCTGATTTGGTAATAACAATCCTACCTTACCCTTACGCACCTTACGCAGTTAAATAAACTCAGAATCATTTACCGCAAGGTGCCGCTAAGACGAATAGAAAAATTAGAACGTAAAGTGAAAGGCTCATAGACTAATTTTAAAAATCCGTATCTTTGAGAAAATGAATTACAATGAGAACAGCGTTTAAAAAAAATAAGGTAAATAGTTATTTCAGTCTAATGAAAAGCTGGGACTTAGAGTCAAAAAAAGATTTAATTATCAAATTGACGCAGTCCATTAATGACCAATCAGAGGACAATCATGATTTTTCTTCATGTTTTGGCGCATGGGATGATGAAAGAAGTGCAGATGAAATAATAAACGACATCCGAAGTTCCAGGGTAAACAATTTAGATATTGAAGACTGGATTGATAGATAATGGTTTCACACGAAGTCGCGAAGTCGCGAAGGTCTTCGCACGAGCATTTTCTTAGCGTCCTGGCGTATCTGCGTGCAATCAAGGTCTGTTTGGGATATCAGGTTTGATAATGGTTTCACGCGAAGTCGCAAAGTCACGAAGGATTTTCTTAGCGCCCGTTGCGGTATCCATAGCGCTCTTTGCGGTTAAAAAAACTGTGCTATTTTACCGCAAGGCACGCAAATGCATTGAGAATAAATGGTGAAAAGTTGAAATTTAAAATATGATTACATGTTAATGAATTGCATGGTTATTCCCTTTCATGATCAAAAAAATGAAAAGCTGAAGTTACATTAATTTGCATTTTGCCTTTATTTATAAGGTCTTGCTGATTGATGGTTAAAATTAACCCTTTTTTTAGTTGAAAGAATTCCATGGCATCCCATAAACCATTCACCTCTCTTTTGTAATTGTCTGTGTTTAATTCTGAACAAACCTGGATTAATATTTCGGCTTTACCATCCTTGAATATCACAAAATCGCACTCTGATGATGTGCCCTGATAATAATATATTTCCTTGTAATGTTTCCTTAAATAAGCAAATACCATATTCTCAAGTTTTCGGCCTTTGTTTTGTGAAAAACTTACAGAAACGGCATTCACAAGGCCATTGTCTATAACATATATTTTTCGTGGGTTAGTTATCTGAGACCTGTATGAATAGGAAAACCTGGGCAAAAGTCTGATAAGGTAAGATTGCTCTAAAAAATGTAAATACTCCAGAACAGTTTGCGAACTTTTTAGTCCCATTTGAGATTTTATTTTTCCTGCTGTTATTAGTCCACCTATATTTGAAAAAAGATAGATAACCAGGCGTTTTAGAGATTCCACATCCCTGATACCATGACGAACAGCAATGTCCCGAAACAGAATATCATCAAGAAGGGATTGCAGGATTTCAGGGTTCTGTTGTTTCAGATACTCTGGAAAACCACCTGTTTCGATATAATCCAGAAATGTTTCAATAGTATTGGTTTCAGATTTGAATTGTAGGTACTCCTGATAAGAAAATGGAAAAAGTTCCCTTGAAATATGTCTTCCGGTAAGTCTTGTTCCCATTTCACTGCTAAGAAGAGTTGCGTTAGATCCTGTTATAAAAATTTTATATCCCTGCTCATGTTTGTGTCGTATGTACACTTCCCATCCCTTGATAATTTGAATTTCATCAAAAAACAAATATTTAGTATTATTTTTTTCAAGAATCAAGTCCAAAACTTCAAAATCGTCGATATCAAAATTGAATAGTCTGGGTGTATCAAAATTTAAATATACTTTGTTCGTTTCGGTTATCTGATCCATGAAATGTCTCAGTAATGTACTTTTCCCACATCTTCGTATGCCGGTAATGATCATTATGTGGCTAGTGTTGCTCTTATAAAAATCCGAAATGGCTTCTCTTTCTGTAAAATCAATTTTGGGCCATTTTTTCTGCAATTCAATAACTTTTTCAAGGGTAGATAAATTAATCATGGCAATGTTGTAATGATTGTTTTAACAAAGCAAATATAACTGTTTATTACTAATTAATATTATTGTTTATTACTAATTAACAATATTGTTTGTTACTGATTAACAGGGATGAAACTTGTATAAATCAATTGACGACTTCGTTGATTATTTATATTATATGAAGTCAACTTCATAGATTTATAAGAATTCATGAATTATGAAATCGAAGATTTGATTAAATTCTACAAGTCCTTAGCGGTTAAAAAAAACTGCCACTTATTACCGCAACAAAGGTCATCGCAAGGATCGCAAGGTTTTCATAGCGCTCTTAGCGGTTTATCCCTACCTCATGTTAACACTTCTTCAAAAAGATCTTCGAAGAATTTTACAACTTACCATGTAATAATTCGTTACTAATTGGCGTCTTTTTATCTTGTTTAATCTATTTTTTGGCGATGGAAGTAATACTTAAACCGCCACAAAACCCATAGAATCCTTATGAAGTTAGATCATTTTTTAAAAAATACGCTTTCCATTGTCCTTCTTCTGTTTTTTTTCCATCAGGTTCATGCCCGGACCGGGACAAGTTCAGTACTCATAACAATTCAAGACAATACTGACCAGGTATTGGTGGGTGCTACCGTGCATCTCACTCGGGTTGCCGATTCTTTAAAGGTTTCCAACATTACCGATACTGAAGGAGTGGCAGAGTTCACAGACCTTGAAGAAGGTACTTACATGGTGAATGCCACCTACATCGGGTTTCAACCGGCGGAGAAAACGATACTGGTGAGGGGCAGCATAACAGAAGAAAACCTGGTGATGCAGGAAGACGTGGTATCATTGGGTGAGGTAACGGTGAGTGCACGCAAGCCCCTCCTTAAACAAGAGGGCGACAAGGTGATCGTGGATCCTGAACCCATGGCATCTATCAGCACCAACACCCTGGAAGTGCTGGAAAGCACACCCGGCGTTTTCGTGGATCAGGACGGGGGAATCTTTCTCAGCGGCACCACTCCTGCCACGGTTTTCATCAATGGGAGAGAGCAAAAACTCGGTAGTCGCGATATCAATACCATCTTGCGAAGTTTACCACCCACCAGCGTGGAGCGGATAGAGATCATGAGAACCCCTTCTGCCAGGTATTCTGCATCCAGTTCAGGTGGTATCGTGAATATCGTATTGAAAAAAGGTTACAAGATCGGGCGGTTTGGTTCTCTCTCCTCAGGATTCAATCAGGGATTTTACGGCAATCAGTACCTGAGTGCCACCCTGAACAACAGTGGCGATAAAAGCACAAGCTATATCAATACCAGCATCAATCATAACGGACGGCTGGAAGAGTTGAACTCCGACCGCTTTCTCACCAATGGGTCTTTGATGGGGCAGACATCAAGGACACGCCGGAGCAGTCTGCAGGGACTGATTGGGTACGGATGGGGTTACGATATCAATGATAATCTGCAGTTTAGTTACGACGGCAGGATCAATGGCAGTTTGCCCTCTACCGACACCCGAAATGCTAACCTGATGTTTGATGAGGTAAACAACCTGGTGTTGGAGTCTGATAACCTGGTTGATAACTCCACGGACTTTTTAAATGTGCAGCAGGATTTCGGACTTAAGCTCACCTTAGACACACTGGGCTCTGCATGGGATACACAAATGAGCTACACTTTTAATTATTCCGACCAGGTTCAGGATTACCGGAATATTTTCCAGGTCCCTGATCAGTTCACCATGTCGGGGGGAGGGGATAATTTGCAGCGTAGGCACTTTTTGCAGGCGCAAACAGACCTGGTTTATTATCTACCCTTTGATTTTGTTTTGGAAACAGGATTAAACAGCAGTTTCCAACAGTTTGAGAGTGATGCCGATTTCAATATGGTCAACAACGGTGAGGAGGTGAATGATCCGCTGAGGTCAGCAGGGTTCAACTATCGTGAGAACATCAACGCCGCGTATCTGCAGTTTACCAAAGACCTGATCTGGGACGTTACCCTGAAATCAGGGGTCAGGATGGAGCACACCTTTATGGAAGGTAACCAGCTTTTTCCGGCAGATACCAATTTTGTTGTAAACCGTGCCGATTGGTTTCCGTATGTATTTTTAAGCAGACCGGTTTTTGATATTGGTCCTGTGAGTTTGAAGGCGTTTCTGATTTACCGGCGTACCATTGCCCGCCCCGGATACGACAATCTGAACCCTGCCATCAATTATGTCGATCAGTTTTTGTATGAATTGGGAAATCCATCGCTTACCCCACAGTTCAGGAATAATATTGAGGCCAATATCAGCTTCAATGATTTTCCTGTTTTTGCCGTGGGACGAAACTATACCAACGATATCTTCAGCCAGGTTACCTACGAAAATCCACTGGATGAAAACATCCTGATCAGAACCTACGACAACCTGGGCAAAAACCGTGAAACCTACTTCAGGGCGCTGGCGGGCATACCTCCCGGGGGCACTTATTTCTTTGGTGTGGGTACCCAATACAACTACAACGAGTATGAGGGATTTTACGACAATGCTCCCTTTACTTTCAACCGTGGAAGCTGGCGTTTTTTTACCTTTCACATGCTGCGCCTCTCCCAAAGCACCCGTTTCTTTGTCAGCGGATTTATGATGACCCGCGGGCAGATGAATTTCATCGAACTGGAGACTTTTGGCATGTTGAACCTGGGGTTACGTCAAACGTTTCTCAATCAACGGTTGACCATCACATTGAATGCCCGGGATATCCTGCGCACCATGGTCAATGATTTCCAGTTGAACCAGGGGGATGTATTGTTTACAGGCAGTCGCTATACCGACAATCAGCGATTTGGGATCAATATCCGTTACACATTCGGTATCGGTCAGCAACGCCAGCAGCAGCAGGAGAATCCGTTTAATTTTGAGGGAATGGGGGAGTAGGGGAATGTAGAATGAAGAATGAAGAATGAGGAATGAAGGATGAAGGAGGGGGAATGAAGAATGAAGGAGGAAGGAGGAAGAATGAGGAATGAAGGAGGTGCCCGTCGTCCGACGACTTCCAGTTGGTCGGACGATTAGAAAAAGGATGAGGTTGAGGTTGAGGTTGTGGATGTGAAGCGGTAAACCCTTCGAGCGGTTGAAAACCCTCGAAGTGGTTGGAGGTTGCTGGATGTATGGATTTTTGGATTGTTTGATTGTTGGGATTGTTGGATTATTGGATTGTTTACCGGACTAATGAAAAAAGGGGAGCGTAAGGCAGTGAGATTTCTCCCTTCGGTCGAAATGACAAAGCGTTGGTCAGGGAGGGGGGAGTAAATTGGCGGCGCGCAGCGCCGCCAATTTACT
>CAYMLS010000330.1:0-5744 GCA_964390665.1 uncultured Bacteroidales bacterium
TGTAGTGAGGAATCTCCTTGTATAGATATTACATTATTCAAGTTTTACCGGACAATGCTGTTTTATAATATTGATTTGCAAAGATAAGAGAATCAAACATTTTTATCCTATAATGACAGAATACTTATTCAACACTTGCATGAAAATGCTGGTTGCTGAGCAGAACCTGCCCTCAAAACAGTTATTTCGCTTTATTTCGGGATGACTGTTTTCAAGGAAAACCCAACGCAGCAATTGGCGTTTTCCTGCAAAGACCAAATTAACCACTCTTACCAAAAAAACGATAGCATAAAAAAAGCGATCCGATGTTTTATTATTGAGAGGTCCTGAAGGAATAAACCCTTATTTTCGTATCGACAGAACTGTTTCTGAAGGAATCATGCATGGAAAAATAGTTTTGCTCTTTTTCCACAGGTAGCAGGTTTTTCTTTTTACTGATTCCCAATTCTTTTCCGTGTTGTTGAAAGGCAAAAATCAACATTAAGAAGTAAAAGACAAGAAGAAATGCGTTGAGCGGGAAATGTTTGTTTCTGATCGTATGTTTTGTTTCCATGTGTTTATATTTTTTCAGTGCCCGAATGACCACCCAGACTGAAAGGGGTGCATACCACTTTGATTTTTAAAAGTAATTTAAAGCCAATAAATTACCATGACAATGGTGTTTTCAAAATGTTGTCCTGGTTTGGTTTCTGTCCTTCAATACAATAAAAAGCACAAAACCGGCTCATGGAAACAAAAAAAAGATATTAAAATTTGCTATTGGTAAAACAAAAAAAAAGTAACATTTTTGTCACCTCATTAAAAAAAGAAATTCTATGCAAAACAATGACAAGGATTCCTCGGCTAAAAACCGCCAGAAAGGCGATCATCAAAAGTCTGAAGAACAGAACAGTAAAGGTTTTCTGGGTTGGGTTGAAAAAATGGGCAACAAGCTCCCCCACCCTTTCTGGATGTTTGTTTGGATCACCATTTTTATTGTGGTGATAAGTGCTGTTACATCCTATTTAGGCGTGAAAGCAATTGACCCGGGAACGGGTGAAACCATCGCAGCACAAAACCTGATCTCGGGCGAAGGACTGCGAAGGTTTGTGCAAGAAATGGTAACCAACTTTGCCCATTTTGCACCTTTTGGTCTTGTTTTGGTAATGCTCATGGGGGTTTCCATAGCCGAACAAAGCGGTTTGCTTTCCGTGGCATTACGCAATATTGCCTTTGCGGTTCCTCGTTCTGTGGTCATGCCCGTCATCTTTATGATCGGTGCCAGTGGTAATATCGGTTCTGATGCAGGAATCGTCATTGTGCCCCCTATTGCCGCCATGATATTTTCCCAAATGGGTATTCATCCCATCGCCGGGCTAATTGCCGGATATGCTGGTGCAACAGCAGGTTTTACCGCAAACTTTTTTATCGCAGGTACCGATGTAATGCTGGCAGGCATCACCACCGCTGTATCCGGAAATATCAATGGTGGCATTGAAGTAAGTGCAACCGCCAACTGGTATTTCATGATTGCTTCTACCATTATGCTGGGTTTGGGAGGTGCATTTATCGTAAAACGTTTCACCATCCCCAGGTGTGAAGGTTTTGCCGGTGCCGGAATGATTGATGAGCAAGAACTTTCTGCACAGAATAAAATGACAGATGAAGAGAAAAAAGGATTGAAACACGCCGGAATATCACTTTTGATTTACTTACTGATCATCGCCGCTCTGGTGGTTCCTGCGGGTGCCCCCCTGCGCGATCCTGTAAATGGTAACATAGTACCATCACCATTCCTTCGTGGTCTGGTGCCCATTTTGTTTTTCTTTTTTGCTATTCCCGGATACTTTTATGGCAAAGCAACCGGTACCATCAAAACCTCCAATGATGTACTTAAGCACATGGAATTTGGCATGAAAGGTTTATCGGGTTACATTGTACTGATGCTGATTGTTGCCCAGTTTATCAATTTATTCAGCTGGTCGCAACTCGATACCATATTGGCCATTCAGGGGGCAAAATTTTTGGAAGTGACCGGATTAACAGGTCCGCTATTGTTTACCTTTTACATGGTAATTGTAGCAATACTTAATATTTTTATGGGAAGTGGTTCGGCCAAGTGGGCTATTTTTGCCCCGGTATTCGTACCCATGCTGGCACAGCTCAATTATAATCCTGCCTTTGTTCAATTAATGTACAGGGTTGGCGACTCCATCACCAATTGTGTTTCTCCACTTTATGTTTACTTCCCCTTACTGATAGGTTGGGTGCATAAATACGATAAGAATGTTGGAATCGGGACACTGATTTCTTTACTGATTCCTTATGCTGCCATTCTTTTTGTTATGTGGGTGATATTGCTGTTTGCCTGGTATGCGTTAGCACTGCCCATCGGTGTGGGAGAAGGGATTTATATCAACTAATATGTTTTTAACAATATTATTTCATTTTTTCCATTTATCTTTAAAGTTTTATTCATTCAATATTTATAAAAATGGGAAAAAAATTCAATTATCTTTTCATTATAATTCTGGCATTTACCATGACGATAGCAGCATGTAAAGAAAAAAAGGAAACAAAACGAACAGACGGATACCCGGTATATGAAGGAAATGACCTGGGAGTTCATTACAACCCTGAATCTACCTTTTTCCGGGTGTGGGCGCCCGGTGCTGAATCTCTGGAAGTGAAATTATATGATCAGGGTCATGAAGGAGAGCTTTTGCGATCTTATGATATGAAAGAAGACAAAAATGGCACCTGGACCCTCGAACTTAATGGCGACTGGAAAAACAAATACTATACCTACCAGGCAACCATTGATGGAGAAAAAAAGGATGAGGTGCCTGATCCATATGCTAAAGCAGTGGGCGTGAATGGACACAGAGGTATGATCGTGGATCTGGATGCCACCGATCCGGAAGGTTGGGAGAAAGATAACAGACCCCCTCAGGAAAACTTTGCAGATATTGTAATTTGGGAGATCCATATGCGCGATTTCTCTATACATCCCAGCTCCGGAATTCAAAACAGGGGAAAATACTTGGCTTTTACGGAGACCGGCACAACCAGCCCAAGAGGACATAAAACAGGAATTGATCATCTTGTTGAACTCGGAATAACACACGTGCATCTGTTGCCCGTTTTCGATTATCATACAGTAGACGAAACCCGTTTGCATGAAAATCAGTTCAATTGGGGTTACGATCCTCAAAATTTCAATGCTCCCGAAGGGTCTTATTCCACCAATCCGTATGATGGCAACGTTCGCATCAGAGAATTTAAGCAAATGGTACAATCGCTCCATAATCATGGGATCAGGGTTATTATGGATGTGGTATACAATCATATGTACGACGCTGGTGCCTCTGCCTTCGAAAATCTTGTGCCAGGTTATTATTTCAGAATGAA
This sequence comes from uncultured Bacteroidales bacterium, assembly GCA_964390665.1. Taxonomy (GTDB): domain Bacteria; phylum Bacteroidota; class Bacteroidia; order Bacteroidales; family UBA7960; genus SKVR01. The sequence continues at coordinate 3,391 of CAYMLS010000330.1, forward strand.
CCCCGATAATACTTTTTGCAATGGATCGGGATGTGGCAATGAAACGGCTTCAGAAAAAGCAATGATGCGCAAATTCATGATCGAATCGGTCCGGTACTGGGCTGAAGAGTATCGCATTGATGGATTCAGATTCGACCTGATGGGATTGCACGATATCGAAACCATGAACATGATCAGAGCGGAGTTAGATGAAGTTGATCCTGGTATTTTCCTTTACGGAGAAGGTTGGACAGCAGACGAAACGCCCCTGCCCGAAGAAGACCGTGCCACCAAACATAATGCATCAAAACTCAATGGTATTGCTGTATTCAGTGATGACATCCGTGATGGTATCCGTGGCCCCTGGTGGGAAGCAAAAGAAGCAGGTTTTATGGCAGGAAAGGAAGGATTGGAGGAAAGCATTAAATTTGGCGTGGTGGCTTCCACAGAACATCCTCAGATCGATTATAAGGCTGTTAATTACTCTGATGCCCCCTATGCTGACAACCCTCTCAAAACCATTACCTACGTTACCTGCCACGACAACCCGTGTTTGTGGGATAAAATTCTGGAAACCTGCAAAGATTGCACAAAAACAGATAAACTCAATCTGCAAAAACTTGCCAATGCCATCGTGCTTACTTCCCAGGGAGTGGCATTCTTGCATGCAGGTGAAGAATTGGTGAGAACCAAATTTGGCGAACACAACACATACAACTTACCCGATTCCATCAACCAGTTGATCTGGAACAATAAAAATACATACAGAAAGGTTTTCGATTATTACAAAGACCTGATAGCCCTGCGTAAAAATCATCCTGCTTTCCGCATGACCTCTACAGAAATGATTCAGGAGCATCTTCGTTTTATGGACCTGAATACGCCCTTGTTGGTGGGATACCAGATAGAGGGAAATGCCAACAATGATTCCTGGAAAAATATCCTGGTATTTTATAATGCCAATTCAGAACAAGTTGAAGTGGATCTTCCGGAAGGAAACTGGGTGGTGGTGGCCGATCGCGATACCATCAATGAAAAAGGTATCGAACAGAAAGGGTATGAAAAGATACAAACAGGCAAAACCTCTGTTCCTGACAGGTCGATGATGATTCTTGTGGATAGCGACAGCGTATAGAGGCAAACAAAATTATTTACCCGTTAAAAAAAAAGAAAACCGGATCTCCAGGCAGAAAAATTCTACTGCTGTGAGATCCGGTTTTCGTTTATTCAGTTCTTTTCTTGTCAGGTAAGGGAAAAGGTTTCTGCATAACTACTGCAATCGGGAAATAAAAGCATTTTTATGGATTTCACCCAAAAGAAAAAATGCCATAAAAAAGTCATTCATTTTAGATCAGTCGAGTTGAACAAAATCCGCATTTTGCAAATACTCTCTGCTTATCCTGATACTTTCAAGGGGTTCGTAATTGTATTTTTCAACTTCAACAATAATGTATTCCATTCCTGATTCTTCGGTATATTGAAAGATTCTTTCAAAATCAATGTTGCCGCTTGCTCCCACTTCTGCTTCATCTTTTACATGCCATAGTTCAAATCTGCCGGGATATTTATTGATATAATCCACAGGATCTGCATTGCCTTCCACTACCCAGTAAAGATCCATCTGAAACATGACCTTTTCCGGATCTGTGTTTTGGAGCATAAAATCATAAATGATCTCTCCTTCCAGTTCTTCAAATTCACCAGCATGGTTATGATACCCGAACCGGATCCCTTTTGCATTGCATTTTTCTCCTACGGCATTAAAATAGTTACAAAAACTTTTTAAACCTTCCAGACTTTCATATCCGGCATTGCCCATCCAGGGTTGAACGATATATTCAACACCTGCAGCGGCATGCGCTTCAATGGCCTGATCCCACCATGCCATGGTTTCATCCCAGTTTTCTTCAGAGGGAAGGTCCTGCCCGGTATGGGAGGCAAGAAATTTCATCCCATTATCCTCAACCAGTTGTTGAAATGCAGCAGGTTCCATATCATAAAACTTACCATCACCATATCCGGCTGCCTCAATAAATTTATAACCCATTTCTCCAATGGCTTTTATCGTACCTTCCGGATCCTGTTTCATGTCTTCACGGACAGACCATAGCTGAACACCTATGAACTTATCCTCTTCCTTTGGTTCCTCGCAGGAAAAAAGTATCATTGATAATAAAAACATCATCATAAAGTTTTGTGTGAATGATTGAAATTTTTTAAATGTCTTCATATTGTTTCTGTTTTAAATTGTTAAAAAGCAAAAGTAATAATTATTTGCTTTTGGTGATGTTTTGATGTTTTGATTTTACGAAAAAGAAATTGCTACGATGAGACCAGTCTGAAAACTCGTTTTCGGACTGGACAAATTATTCAGG
>CAYMLS010000331.1:0-461 GCA_964390665.1 uncultured Bacteroidales bacterium
ATACCAGGTTCAAGTTTTTCCGTAATGAGGACTTCATTACTTAGATCAAAATTCTCGAATACAACTTTTCCTGTTATATCAGATATTACAAGTTGATCAATGTTTTCACCGCTAACAATTTTAAAGAAATGACCAGCAGGATTCGGGTATATGCTAAATGTGTTATTTGCTAATTCATCAACAGAATCAATAATATCGAAGTTTGCTGTAATGGTTGCATCTGAATCGGGCATCGTATAATCAAAGTTTTGGATTTCACTAATTGTATTACCATCTTCATTTGTCCAATTTAAAAATACATAACCATCATTGGCGGTAGCTGTTAAAGCAATGATTTCGCCTTCTTCGTATTCACCAGCACCATTGGTAGTTCCTCCCTCATCAGGAGATACAATTACTGTTAATGTGTATAAAACCGGCGGAATTTCTTCAAAATTTGCCGTAAGTGTCACATCATCAGC
>CAYMLS010000331.1:561-5616 GCA_964390665.1 uncultured Bacteroidales bacterium
TTTGGCGTAGCGGTCAATGCTATCACACTACCTTCTTCATATTCACCCTGACCAGCAACAGTTCCGGTTTCGGCGGGTTGAACCGTTAGAGAAAGGTTGTATAAAACCGGCGGAATTTCTTCAAAATTTGCCGTAAGTGTCACATCATCAGCAGGCATGGTAAAATCAAAATTTGCAACAGAACTCACCTCTTCCTCAGATTCATTGGTCCAGTTCACAAACTGATAACCATCATTTGGCGTAGCGGTCAATGCTATCACACTACCTTCTTCATATTCACCCTGACCAGTAAAAGTACCTCCTTCGGCAGGATTTGCTGCAAGGATAAGATTATAAACTACAATTTCGCTAAAATTGGCTGTAAGAGAAGTATTTTGAGCAGGCATGGTATACACAAAAGTGTCTTGATCACTTATTACTTCATCATTACCATTTGTCCAGTTAACAAATTCATAACCATCATTGGGAACTGCATTTAAGGTAATATTTCTGTTTTCTGCATAGTCTCCTGCACCGTTTACTGTCCCAGCATTTTCAGGGTCTACAGTTAAATCAAGAGTATAAAGATCCGGGAATTCAGTTATCCACTGAAAATTATCAGCATAAAAGTCGTTGGTCTGGGTTGTCAGGAAAAGTATTTTATAATCGTAAACGTCTAATCCATCAAGGAAAAATTCCAATGTAACCCATTCATTTGTTTGGTCTACAGTAATCCACCCGGATATATAATTAGGAGATTGCGAATCGCTATTCTGTCCTACTACTCTAAACATTTTGTTTCCAGTTGCATCCTCAGGAATCAGTACATCTACTTTTAAGCTGTAATACCCGGGGTTAAATATTTCATCCTGGAATATCCATGGACCACCCCATTCATTTACATCAAACCAGTGTAAAACTTTACTACTGGCATTAATTCCTGAAGGATTAGGATTATCCACAATTTCTGTGTTGCTATCAGTTCCCCATCCATCTTCATTGAATCCCTGATAAGTACCGTCTTCAAAATCTGCCCATATGGGGTTTATAACAGGTTCTTCAATAATAAACCGTAGATTATCAAAATATCCGTTTATACCCTGATATTGGACAGAGATGTTTTTGTAGTCGTATGCAGATAATCCGGAAAGATCAAAATACAACGTTGTCCATTCTTCTTCAGTGTCAATAGTTTGGGGAACAGGGAAATCTGGAACACCAGATATACTTCCCATCGCTACAAATTGAACTGTTATGGTATTGTCGTCATTTCCGTTAGCAGCGATTTCCCCCTGAGGAATATACACGTCAATAGCAAATTGATCATACTCAGGCTGGATGGTAACGCCTTCTGAGTCCCATTTATTAAAACCACCCCATTGGGCAGAACCTGTATAATCCAATACAAAGTTGCTTCCGTTGATATCATCCGGGTCAGGATTGGCTACGATGGTTCTGGAATGGTCTGTCCATGCATTGATACCCTGTGATGTCTCATCTTCGAAATCAGCTAAAATATGAATATTTGGATCCGAAGTATCTTCCTCAAAGTTTGCAGTAAGTGATATATTATCAGCAGGCATAGTATAATCAAAATTTGCCGCTTCACTTATTGGGGTGTTGGATGCATCGGTCCAATCAACAAAAATATAACCTTCATTAGCAACTGCTTCCAGCGATACAATACTTCCCTCTGTATACTGTCCCTCACCTGTTACTGTGCCAGCATCTAAAGGATCAACCAATAATGTAAGAGTGTATGTTTCTGGTTCGGGTTGTGATGCTACAGATACATCATCGAGGTACCATTCATGTGTATATTCTGCATTGTATCTAAAAGCCAAGAATATTGTTTGTCCTGCATAATTTTCCAGGCTAATGTTTGTATTTTCCCAGCTGTCGGTAACGGTTGCCGGAGACCATAATGTTGTATAATCTCCATCGGCTGGATTTATGCTTGCCTGAGATATCATTACACTATTTGCTCCTTCACCAGGGTAATAAGAAGGATATTCGTTGTAGGAACGAAATGAAAGATCTAAAATTCCGGTTTCTGGAATTTGTAGTGCGGGAGTAATCAGCCAGGTATCTTCCATATAATATCCGTAAACGTGGTAGGCACTAAAACCACCGCCGGGAGCATTATTTCTAATCCAGGTTTCATCTCCCTCAGCATCCACGATCGACCATCCATTTGGAGGAAATGTTTCTGCTTCAAAATCTTCCGTCCATGGAAATTCATCTATAACAATCGTTTCAGCTTCCTCAAAGTTTGCTGTAAGTGAAGTTGCCTGAGCGGGCATTGTAAAACTAAAATTTGGTTCTGTGCTGATTTCTGTGTCTGTCTCATCAGTCCAATTTACAAATGAATAACCTGGGTTTGCAGATGCAGATAGTGCCACACTTTCACCATCACCATAGTTTCCTGCTCCTGATACTGTGCCGGTGCCTTCAGGAGATACCTGTAAATCTAATGCGTAAACGGCTTTCATATTGGCAGTAAGTGTAATATTTTCAGCAGGCATGGTATAACTAAAATTTTTCACCCATGAGAAATGTTCTCCATCCTTTTCCCAGTTTACAAACTCATATCCGGGGTTTTCGATTAGTTGAATGTTTGTGCTGAATCCTTCTTCAATTCCACCACCCCCTATTGCTGTTCCACCTTCAGCAGGGTTTACCAATAGTTCGAGTGTGAAAACACCTGGTTCTTCGTTGTTTTCTGTTATCCACTGAAAATTGTCAGCATAGTATTGATCTGCTTGCGTGGTTAGAAAAAGGATTCGATAATCAAAAATATTCATCGTAGAAAGATCGAATTCCAGTGTTTGCCACTCACCGGTTTGGGTAATTTCAATCCATTCTGATTCCCAGTTGGATGCTTCCGAAGCGCTGTTTTGTCCAACAATGCGAAACATTTTATTACCAATGGCTTCCTGCGGCACCAAAACATCCACTTTCATACTCAGGTACGTGGGGTCGAAAAGTCCAGGTTCCCATCTCCATGTTCCACCCCATTCTGTGCTGGAACTCCATTTAAGAGCTTTTGTACTGGCATTCTTTGCTGACGAATTGGGATTGTCTACGATCAGTGTTTCAGAATTATCGCCCCAACCCGTTTCGTCAAATCCCTGGTATGTTCCATCTTCAAAGTCAGCCCACACCGGATTTACGATAGGTTCTACAGTGAATCTGAAATTATCGGCATAGTATTGATCACCTTGGGTTATTAGGAAAAGAATTCGATAATCATAAATTTCCATAGTGGAAAGATCAAATTCAAGTGTTTGCCATTCACCTGTCTGGGTTACTTCTATCCATTCAGATTCCCAGTTGGCTGCTTCTGAAGCGCTGTTTTGCCCAACAATGCGAAACATTTTGTTCCCTATTGTACCTTCAGGAACAAAAATATCTACTTTAATATTTAAGTAATTGGGTTTAAAAACCCCTTCATGCCACTTCCAGGCTCCACCCCATTCTGTACTACTGCTCCATTTAAGTGAATGTGTGCTGGGGTTTAAACCTGTAGTGTTTGGGTTAGCGGTTATCAGTGTCTGAGAATCATCACCCCACCCAGTCTCATCAAATCCCTGGTAGGTGTTGTCTTCGAAATCGGCAAGAACTTCAATTTCCTGTGCTTGCGCATGCAGGAAAAATAAAGGAAGTAGAAATAAAGTGTAAATTACTCGTACCATAATTTTTAAATTTTGTTTTAATTAATTTGATTGAAGGTTCAATAGATTAAATTCTTTTCTTGAGTTAAGCGGTATTCGATATAGTAGTATTTTATTGATAGTGAATTGAATCTGTTATTGTCATATGATAACATTGACTGATGTCATACAATTAGCAAACGTATTGAATTTTTTTTTCTTTACCAAGAAAAAAAATACCATTTTTGTGCAAATACGTATAAAGGGTTTATTTAACTACTAAGTGGTTTTTTATTTAGATTAAAACGTGTTTTGTCCGTTTTGGGGATTATTACAGGTTTTGTTCAATCAATCGATTCTATAAAGATTGCTTCATAAGGAGTAAAAACAAAGTCTGTACTGAAGGAATTGTTTTCAATAGCAACAAGCTTTTGCGTAGTGGAAGGTTCGTTGAAATAAATATCCTGAGAAAATGGAATACGCGTAATTTGGAGTTTTATATGGTCGGTTTTCTCTGTGCTGTTTGCATTTTTAAAAGTTATTTTTACAGGTTGTTGTGATTTGGAGTCGCTACCCAAAATGGCTTTGAAAGATTTTGAATTTGGGTCGAAAGCAGAGATACCATTTACAGGTCCGTAGTTTTCATATTGCACATCAAGTCGTGTTCCTGATATTTTGGCATATTTTTCATAAGCATGCCAGGAAGCCCTGGGAGAGAATGGTGGATTTTGATCTGCTCTTGTTAAAAGGTGACACAGATGCCCTGCCCACAAACCTCTGGATAGATCTATTGTTCCTTCTGGAAATTCCGGATGCCAAATGGGGTCACTTTCATTCCAGACAGCGTGACATGCACCTTCCACACCTGCTTTTTCTATTTCGGCAAAGTGCCATACATGAACCCCCGGGTGTAATATGTGGTTTGGGCCAATGATTTCTGGTATATCAATAGGTAGAGGGGTAATTCCCATTTCATTGATCATGAAATCCCTGATCAACCTTACATGTTTTCCAATTTTTCTATGGGGGGTTTCTCCATTTAATTCGTGCCAAACTAACCTGTCAGGTAAAACATTGTTTTCCTTGGCGAAAATTAGAAATTCCTGTATGGTTTCCCCAACTTGTTTTCCGTCAATAAGTGGTTCGAAAAATGCATACCCTGGGCCAACGATAATGGCATCAGGGTCTTCGTCTTTTATGATGTTGTATGCAAATTTCCATGTTTGAAAATATTGCCCGGGAAATCGGTCTTCGGGCCAAAAATCACGCCAATCGGGTTCATTCCAAATGTCCCATTCAATATTCTGTATATTATTTTGCAGTACATACTTTACTTGTTCACGCAAAACCTGTTCCAGCAAATCATTGGGTGTCTCCGGAACGAAATTCAACAGGATTAAAAATAAGGATGCCGGTATCACTT
>CAYMLS010000332.1:0-5605 GCA_964390665.1 uncultured Bacteroidales bacterium
AAATTTTATCTCGGTGGATAGTTCTGAAGCCCGCACCCCTGCACTGTATATATATGTGACCGTTACCGGTCATGCTAAAAGACAACAGTGCTACAATAATAAGATAGAGTAAATGAACAGAAAAGACAACGCTTCAGCAAAATCAAAAGAGCTGCAACCCATCCCACGAGCCGATAAAGTTGCAGCACATTTGCTTTTGCCCTAACACACATTAATATTTCGTTTCCAATGACAGTATTAGAATTAGCCAATAAACTTAATACTACTGTTTCAGAAGTCTTTGAACATTACAAGAAAATTATGGTGGACATCCCACAAGATGAAAATTATATCCTAACTACAGAACAAGTTAAGAGAGCAATTCCAAATTACAAAGCAGATGAAGCCTCCGAAAATACAGAATCAAAAACTGAAACACTTGGTACAACCCGACTTGAAGATATTAAATCAAGGCTTGAAGAACGGAGAGCAAAGCGAGTTGAAATACTAGACAATCTTGAACCATTTTTCAAAAAAGGAGATAGAGTATTACTTAAAGAATTCAAAAAACACAACTCAATTCCTGATTTTATTCTTGAAGGTGATTTCAGAAAGATAGAAGGAAATAGTTTTGGATTTTTTAAAAATATCATCCATCAGAATGGAACTGGCTTAACATACCCTGTTTCTAACGATTTAGTTGATGAGATATTCATTCCCATAGGTGAACTAACAAATGGGAAGCGCTACTCATTTGAAGCAACAATTGCAAGACGATATGAACGAACCAAAAAAGCAAATCCATTTTTACTTCAAGCCAAAAGTGATAACATAAAAGAGATAATAGAACTAAGTGCAATTAATCAAGAATTAAAAGTTAAGCAGGAAAAACTTGAAGAAATAAATACTTACTTAGAAAAAGCAGAGGAACACTTTGAAGAAAAAAAATCAGAGGTTGAGGAGAAAGTTTCAAAAGTACTTCAAGAAAAACAGGCAGAAGCAAATTCTATTATTGAGGAATATCAAGAAACAATAAATCAAAAGTTCAACGAAATTCAAAACAAGGAGAAGAAACTCACTACTTTGAATGAAATAGTTGAATCAACAAACAATCATTTACAGAAGATGGAAAACTTATTAAGCACTTTAAAAAACAGAGTTTCGCTTTGCCGAAATTTGCAATTTATCAACGAAGATGATGAACACAAATATTTGAATCTCCTGACAGCAAAAGAATACATACCTGTAAATCATCTTGACTTTGAAAAGGATTTTGAAAAAAGCTTTTCAAAACTTTCAGAACATGTTCATGCTTATCTATTTCACAAGAAAAATTTAATCTATACACAATATCAGATAAGGAACTTTCTTACATTGCTAAGAACTCATGATTTAATTGTATTAAGTGGCTTATCAGGTTCAGGAAAAACACAAATTGTAAAAGCATTTGCGGAAGCATTAGGAGGCATTGCTAAAATAATACCAGTAAAACCAAACTGGACAAGTTCAGATGACTTGATTGGTTACTATAATCCTTTACAAATGTCATTTTTGCCAACACCATTTACTGAGGCAATAGTAGAAGCAATCAGCAATCCAAATCAACTTTACTTTATCTGTCTTGACGAAATGAATTTGGCAAGAGCAGAATACTATTTTGCTGACTTTCTTTCAAAGTTAGAAGAACGAAACCAACAACCCGAAATTGAATTGTATGCAAATCATGAAGAAGAATTGTTTGTGTCAGAATTTACCACCTTGCTGAATTTAATTGAGAGTAGCATTCAGGGAAAGAAAATAAAATCATGGCAAGAATTTTTGGACAATGAAGATGCAAGAAATAAATTCTTTGAGATGTTGGGTAACTCAGACAAGGAATCAATGTTGCAACTTCATGCAAAAATGAAAAGACGATTGATTGATATATTGAAATTCCCTTCAACAATCAGAATTCCTGATAATGTTCGTTTTATTGGGGCAATCAATGTTGATGAAACAACACATTATTTTTCTCCAAAAATTCTTGACCGAATCCATGTTGTAAAATTTGATAATCCTTTGATTTTTGAAGAACAAGTAAACGGTTGGTTTGAAAACAGAGAAAATAAAAAGGAATTAAAGCCAGTTTATATTCAACCAAATTTGCTTTCAGAGCGAATAGAATTTCCTACTGTAAATAACGCAGAACTTTCCTATATTACGCAAAAACTTAAAGAGATAAATCAAAAGTTTTTGCTCCCATTGAATATTGATTTTGGTATTCGTTCAATCAGGCAATCACTCAATTATGCAGAACTTAATAAATCAACCTACGATTACGGAGACGTGTTTGATATTTCATTAAACACAGTTATTCTCCAAAAGATATTTCCAAGATTCATATTTGATGGAACCGAAACTGCTAAAAATGGTGACGCTAAAATTCAAGTTATTGAGGAACTTCAAAAATTTCTCTCAAACGAATTCAATGAATTTTATTACAACTATGAATCTGATGAAACTGACATCGGAAAATCAAGCAGCGAATATTTGGAAGAAATGATAAAACAAGCGAATAGAAACAATTCACAATTTAATTTCTTTGCATAATGCCAGAATTTGAAGTCCTTTTAATTTCTATTGATTGGGAAAGCCCTGACAGAGTTCGGACTATTATTCCCTCAAAGAAATTTTTAGAGGCATCGGCAATTAACGGAAATAAGTATGATTACGACATTGTTCTTTACAACAAAGAAGATGAATTATACTTTCAGATTGCCATTAAAACCAAACACACACCTTTTCTCAAAACCATTGAAGGAGACTGGAATCAAAACAGTCGGCTTTACAACATTCAGGATGATTTATGGATTATTAAAGGCGAATGGAGAATAGGACAAAGAGGAATTAGTTACCATCATTGCCCATCAATAAACACAATTGGAAAAATTGAAATTGGTATTTCAGAAAATCTTCAACAGATTCAACAATTCGTTACCATTGACATAAACAGCAACATAGATGATTTTGATTTTGCTCAATTGAAAAATGATTTTGAAGGAGAACTTTGGAATCTTATTACTTCAAACAAATCAAATGTAAGTTCTGACAAGATTGAAATTCGGTATTGTGATAAAAATTTCCGCTTTGCAGAAAATCAATCAATCATTGAATTCATTAAAGCATTTGACCACATTGAAAAAAATCCCAAACGAGAACTTTCACATTCAAAAGAACTTCGTAGGATAGAAAAAGTAATTCCTATTGCAGAAACATATCGCAAACTATCTACTGCTGGAACTGCAACACTGTTACCTTCAAAAGCATCTTTAGAAAATCATGACATTTATGAAAACAGATTTGTTTGTTTCATGCTTCATAGCATTCACTTGATTGTTTCTAAGAATATTAAATACACTTCATTGCAAATTGGAAGATTGAAAAATGAAATTGAAACTCTTAGCCAAAAGATAACAGTACTTCAAGACCCTGACCCGAAAGTAAATCCAAAAAAGATTAAGGATGAACTTTTAGCACAAGAAGGATTTCTTATTGAATGGAAAAAACAGTGGGATAATAGAAAAACAAACTTCGTCAATAACCATAACAATACTGCTGACAGTTTTAACGAACTAATATTTCAAATTTCAGGTGTGAGATATTTTAATGGAACACCAACATTTTGGGGCAACAAACTTAATGGGAACGATACGGGATGGAGTGCTCTTGAATTTGAAACCGACCCTGATGATTTATTTGAAGATGGAAAGGAAATAAAAATTAAATTTTTTGCTGCTTACAGAAGGCAAACAATAACTGTTGGAGGAAACCAAAGGAACAAATATTCTGTTTGGGCAATACGGCAAGGAAGCTTTGAGTACGTAAGTTCCTTTCAAGATAAAATCATCCAAAGACAAAGAGCTAATTATACGACACTTCAAAATAATAACTGGCGACAATTTTCAATTCTTTCTGCATCTGACAAAAACAAATTTATTAAGGAAAGAAATAATCAGGTTCAAACACTAAGCAAGAAAATTGAAAAGATTAATTTTCAGATTAAAAATATTAGTGAGTTTAATGAAGAGCAATTCGAACTCCAACCATTACTTGAACAAAGATTAAAGACAAGTTTTTTTAAAAGAATAAAGTGGAAGAACTTCCAGGGCTTCAACCCCTCAATGACTTTCATTCAAAACATTGCTTACAGGAATGCACTTCGCTACTACAAGGAAATATTAAAGTCGGAAGGCATAGACATTGAAATCTTTGACCTTTACGAAAATGTTACCTCATTTGGGTTAAGAGAAATGCCACAAGTTTATGAGTTGTGGTGCTTAGTTACACAAATAAAAGTGCTAGAGGAAAGTTTTCACTTTGAACATAATTCAAAAGACATCTCAGCACTATTGAAAACCATTGACCCGAAAAAGCAAACTATCGCTGAACATTCAAAAATTGATTTCAAAAACAGTTTAGCTGGCAGACGAGTTACACTTCACTATCAGAAAAGCATCGCAGAAAATAAAAGACCTGACTTTATTATAGAGATAACATGTAACAGGAGAGCAATTAATTTAGTTCTTGATTCAAAATTTAAAAATTACAATTATAAGAAGTCAATCGTTTACGAGACAATTGACATGACGAACAAATATGCTGGTAATAGAAACTATGTTTTCATTCTTCATCCTTGCAAAGATGGCACTTTTGAAGATAGAAATATTAAATATACTAATCATGGAGGCGAAAGAATATTTTATGGAGAAGGCGAAGAACAGCAAATAAAGTTTCCATTTCACGAATACGGTTACGTCGAACTCAAACCAAATTTCACAGATACTTTAAAGAAGCTTATAGCAATGAGTTTTGAATACTTGCTTGAACCGTCAAGAGTTGCTGAAGATAAAAACCCAAAACCTGAAAATGAAATGTTCTGCATAAATTGCGGTAATGACAAATTTGATATTCAGGAAGGAAGTTACAGAAGCGGAGGTAAGTTTTACAAATATTCCTGCATTGCAGAAGACAATAAACAAAATAATAATTGTGGACACGAAGTAAACATTTCATATTGCTGGAATTGCAAAACCAAACTTTTTAAACATGGTTCTTATTGGGATTATCATTTAGAATCAACTTGGAGCATATTTGATATTCGATGCCCAAATTGTGGAATGACGGTAGCCGACAGACCTCAAACAACTTACTTTTAAATGAAGACCCATTTATATATCGGTAGCACATTTGCTGTTTTTCCAAACTCACTTAGCCAAGCTAAAAACATCAAAAGAGCTACCAAGCCATCGCACCAAGAAAGAAAAACGAATAGAAAACTAATGACAAAAATAAAGCACGAACCGGTAACACGCGGTATAAAACATTGGGGTTTAGGTGGTTATTCAATCATTCTGCCACGCATTAAGTTCGGTGTAACTGGACAGGTTAGTAACCCGCAATCCCCAACGGTTTCATACGTGTGCCAAGAAGTAGTACAACGGCATAAAACAGTACTACATGCTTTAATTGAGATGATGGAACCGACCCATCAATGTCGTCTTGCAGGAGAGGGCATTAAACCACCTAAAGGTGCTTTAGTTAAGAGTTAAGGTACTGAGCGTTTAGGAAAAGTTTACCCCATGAGGGT
>CAYMLS010000333.1:0-5581 GCA_964390665.1 uncultured Bacteroidales bacterium
GTTTTGAAGGCGAGCCCAACGCAGCAATTGGCGTTTTCTTGCAAGCACTAATTAATACTTTGCAAATCTGTTCATTGGTTTGTCGGCTCTCATTATAATCTCCCTGATCAACATTTAGTAAAATAAGAGAATGAATGACTTTTTTGGCAGTATGGATACCCTGCCTTGTATAAGCAATGAGTGATTCTCTTTCTTCTTTTGTTAAAATTACTTTGTACTTTCCCATAGCGATTTTCAGGTAAAGATATAAAATAACCTCAAAAGCGTTATACTATTATTGACATGACATGAAAGGGGTAAAGATTTACGAAGGTCTTACGAAGAACCCGGAAGGTAAAATCCAGCAAAACAGCAGAAACAACATCTTTTCAAAAGTTCGAAACTTTTGAAAATATCATTCCCACGCTTCCAATCCCCTTTTCCGTGCACCACCCCATCCACCTACTTCTATATGTTAAATATTTGTGATGAAGGCGTTCTCACATCCAATTGATTATATCTTTCATTATATTTGCCTGCACAAAAACCAGATTTTAAACAAACGTATTACCTTTGATTTATCTCTCAAAAACCAAACAACCCTCTGAACATATGAATCATTATCTCGGAGTCGATATAGGATCGGTTAGTGTTAAATGTGTCCTGGTTGATGAATCTCTTCAGATCATCCACAAGGAATATATCCGGCACCACGGACAGACATCACAACTAACCAGGGATCTCATCATAAAAATTACCGGCAAATATCCCCAATACCCAATCCGGTCGATTGCTTTTACGGGGAATGGTGCTCAACAATTGGCCAAAAAACTCGACAGTTTCTTCGTGAATGAAGTGATTGCCCAAAGCAAGGCCATGGCCAGGTTGTTTCCTGATGTAAAAACCATTATCGAAATTGGTGGTGAAGATGCCAAACTGATCAAATCTGAAAGGGATGCCCGGACAGGGATGGTGCAGATGCGTGACTTTGCCATGAATACGGTTTGTGCTGCCGGTACGGGGTCTTTTCTTGATCAGCAGGCGCAGCGCCTCGGCATCTCCATTGAAGATGAATTTGGAAAAATGGCGGTTACTTCACAACACCCTCCCCGTATTGCAGGCAGATGCAGTGTTTTTGCCAAAAGTGATATGATTCACCTGCAACAACTTTCCACCCCTCCCCGCGATATATTAATGGGGTTGTGCCTTGCCATGGCAAGAAATTTCCGTAGCAATGTGGCCAAGGGTGTTGACCTGGAAAAACCTGTGGCATTCATCGGTGGGGTGGCTTCCAACATAGGTATGGTGAAGGCATTCCGGGAGATTCTTGGATTGAAAAAAGAGGAATTTACCATTCCTGAGGAGCATAAAATTACCGGAGCATTGGGTGCTGTTATTGCGCTGTGGGAGAGTGATCAGCCTTCCGTTATGCCCGACCATGAGAAGATGCAACAGACAGATGCTGTTATATTGCAGACCAAAAATGATCTTCCTGCCCTTCATGATTCAGGTTACCAGTACCATACCACTCCCGAACCGCTGAGGGAACCTTATCCGGTAGATGTGTACCTCGGTGTTGACATCGGTTCTATCAGCACCAACCTGGTATTGATCAATGATCAGAAGCAGGTGGTGGCACGTAAATATTTAATGACAGCAGGAAATCCTTTGCAGGCGGTTAAAAACGGACTGAGTGAGATGGCTGCCGAACTGGAGAACAAAGTCAACGTCAGGGGTGTGGCAACAACGGGTTCGGGACGCTATCTGGTGGGCGATTTCATTGGTGCTGATGTGGTGAAAAATGAGATCACAGCCCATGCAACCGGCGCAGCCAATGTTCGTCCTGATGTGGATACCATTTTCGAGATCGGAGGACAGGACTCCAAGTTTATTTCACTGAAAAATGGTGTGGTGAGCGATTTTACCATGAACAAAGTATGTGCTGCCGGCACGGGTTCTTTCCTTGAAGAGCAGGCAGAGAAACTGGGCATCAGCATAAAAGGTGAGTTCAGTGATCTCGCCCTTCGCTCTCAAAATCCTGCTTCCCTGGGTGAACGATGTACTGTTTTCATGGAATCGGCACTCAACAAGCACCAGCAATCAGGAACCCCCAAAGAAGATCTGGTGGCAGGTTTGGCTTATTCTGTGGTGAAAAATTATCTGTCGACGGTGGTTGCAGGCAAGCCCATCGGCAATGTGATCCTGTTTCAGGGAGGAACAGCTTACAACCGTGCTGTAAAAGCGGCATTTGAACAACAATGTGGTAAGAAGATCATCGTACCCCCTCACCACGATGTGCTGGGCGCGTTGGGTTGTGCGCTTATCGCACTGGAAAATAAGCCCGGGGGGAGATCTGCCTTCAGAGGCTTTGACCTGACCCGTCGAAAACTCACCACAGGATCTTTTATTTGTGAAGATTGCTCGAACTCATGCGAGATAAGAACCGTATCGCTGGAAGGTGAAAAGACACTCAACTATGGCGACAGATGTGGAAAATATGAGGAAAAAGAAAAGGAGGCAACCAAAATTGTTCTCCCGGATTTATTTGCTGAGCGCGAAAAAATGCTCATGAGCGCCTCTTCAGAACCTGAAACACTTTCCCAAAATCCACCCGTGGTGGCCATACCCCGTTCACTTCTTTTCTATGAGCAATTCCCTTTCTGGAAAGCCTATTTTTCTCACCTTGGGTTCAGGGTGGTCACCTCGCCGGCATCCAACAAAAAGATCATTAATCAGGGATGTGAAGCGGTGGTTGAAGAGGTTTGTTTTCCGGTAAAAGTGGGTTTGGGGCATACCATTGAAGCATTAAAAAGCAAACCCGACTACCTTTTCCTGCCCTGCGTGGTAAATGCAGAGCCCATCCACAACGAGGCCTGTACATCTTCCATTTGTCCACTGGTACAGGGATTTCCCTACATGAGTGATGCTGCACTGGATTTTTCGAAATATCAAACCAAAATTCTTCGACCTACCTTTCATTTCGAGAACGGGAGCATTCAAAAAGAGTTGCAGGATTTCGCCAAAGCGCTGGGCGCAAAGGGCGCCAGGGCAAAAAAAGCGATAGAAAAAGGATTTGCTGCCATGCAAACGTTCAAACAAAGTATGCTGAAAAGGGGTGAGCAGATCTTGAATGACCTTCCCAAAGACCGCCCCACCCTTGTTGTTGTCAGCCGTCCTTACAATGGGAATGATGTGGGTTTGAACCTGCGCATTCCATCTAAGTTGCGCAAGATGGGCATATTGGCCATCCCTGCCGACTTTCTGCCGGTTTATCAAAAGAAAAACACCCAATTGGAGAAAATGTACTGGCGTTTCGGACAGCGCAATATCTCGGCAGCACAGGTAGTGGCCAACAACCCGGCCCTTTTTGCCCTCTACATCACCAATTTTGCATGTGGACCCGATTCATTTATTCTCAAATACTTTGAAAAGGTAATGGATCATAAGCCCATGCTTACCCTCGAACTGGATGAGCACAGCGCCGATGCCGGCGTGGTAACAAGACTGGAAGCTTTTCTGGACAGTCTGGAATCCCTCCCGCACAAAACCATCACTATTTCCCCCAACGGGCATGGAAAAAAGGTGGAAAAAGATTTCAGAGCCAGACGCAAGGTTTATATTCCCCATATTGATGATCATGGGAAGGGCGTTGCAGCAGCCATCAGACACTATGGCATAGAATCCGAGGCACTCCCCTTATCAGATAAGCAAAGCATGGAATTGGCCCGGAAGCATGTAACCGGCAAAGAGTGCTATCCTTTTATGATCACTGCCGGCGACATACTGAAAAAAACCCGTGAAGCAGGTTTTGATGCCGCAAGGTCAGCCTTTTTCATGCCCACAACCAATGGTCCGTGCCGTTTTGGTCAATATTGCCATGCACACCAGATGATACTCGATGAGGCAGGATTCGGAGAAGCACAGATGCTTACCATTGAGCAAACAACAAGTTTTGACAGCGAACTGAAAAACCTCGGTACCGGATTCAGAAAACTCATCTGGCAGGTCTTCGTTGTCACCGATAACATCAAAAAACTACTATACAAAACCCGTCCTTATGAATTTGTGAAAGGGCATGCAGATATGGCCTACGATCAGGCCATCAAACGCCTGGAAAATAATGTGGAACTCTATGGTTCTGTGGGTGATACCATGAAATATGCCGCCGGCATCTTTTCGGCTATTAAGACCAAAAAAGAAAAAAACAAACCCAAAATCGGGATCATTGGTGAGATCTATGTCCGGTCAAACGATTACTGTAACAATTTTATCGTGCAAAGACTGGAAGAGCTTGGTGCAGAAGTTGTGGCCCCCGCTTTTCACGAATGGATATTGTATACCGACTGGGAGAGAAGGGTTGATCACCTGCGAAACAGGGAATACTCCGGGTATGCCAAAGAGGTGGTCACATCGTTTGTGCAGAAGTATTACACCCGCAGGGAAACAGCCCCGCTGAAAGGTAAAATTGAAAACTTCCTGTATGAAATACCCACAGAAGGATTGATGAAGCTCTCTGAAGAATACCTGACCGAAAACCTCCGAGGTGAAGCAACCCTGAGCATGGCGCGTGCCGAAGAGTATGCCAGGCATGGGTTTCAGGGTGTGGTGAATCTCACCCCCTTCCATTGTATGCCCGGCACCATTGCCAACACATTACTCGTGCGATTCTCACGCAAATATCCCAATATTCCTGTCTTGAAAATGGTTTATGACGGATCAGATCATTCTGCCGACGACACCAAACTGGAAGCCTTCATGTTTCAGGCAAAACAACTGATGGAAGCGGGCGTAACCCAATGACCCCGGATGATTGTGAAGATGCCGGGATGACTCTTTTTTTGAGGCAGTATCATTTTTCCCGCACATTCCAAACAGCGTTCTCATCTTTGACACCTATGGCGTATTTGCCTGGTTCAAAATCAAGACGAACCCATTTTGCCAGAAAATCAACCTTGTCCTTTCTCTCCACACGGTAAACCATCCCTTCGGGGTTTTCATCCGTCTGAATGGTGGGTGTTTTTTCATTGAGTACCGGTATGAGATCCTCCACGGGTATGGCATCTCCTTCGTGCAAAAGTCTGGGAAGAGGCAAATCAGTTTGCTGAAGTATTTTAAAAGGTTTTCTTTGGTTTTGGGCATCAAAAAAGTCGAAAAAAATGATGGGTTCCTGTCGCAGCACATATTTTAATCCGTGTGCCTGCGCCAACCACTCCCCGGTGATCCTCTCCCCATCATCAAGCAAATTCTGAAATACATCTTCATGCTCATACACCCATTCGTGAAAAAGATGATGCTGTTTGAAGGGGCTTGTTTTGGCTTCGTAGCCTGCCCTGCTTATGGCGTAAATCTTACCATCTTTCTTGGCCACACCCACATTACTCCCATCGTACTTTTCAAAAACCAGGATGGTATCATATTTATCCCTTTTCTTTAGGGTGAGAATTCTTTCCTGCCCGGGATTGATATAATAATCGCCCTCCCCAAGTTTGCTGTTGGAGAGATGAGGGATAGAACCGTAATTTTTGCGGCCGATGGGTTTCATACTCAAAAATACAATTAAGTGCTAATTAACTGTTTCTGCGAACCTCTGTCATGCAGGATG
>CAYMLS010000334.1:0-5560 GCA_964390665.1 uncultured Bacteroidales bacterium
TGTTGGATTCTGCCCGATATACAAATCACCAAAAAGTTCATCAAATCTGCCGGATGCGGCTTTGTCGTAATAGTGACTGAGCATGGATACAAACAGAGATTTCCCGAATCTGCGCGGGCGAAAAAAAGAAATATACTTTTCGCTCATGTTTTCCAGGATCTCTATGTGGCGTGTTTTGTCCACATAGTAGTAGTTTTGGGTGATCATTGCCTCAAAATTGCTGATGCCGTAAGGTATTTTCTTTCTTTGCATAGCTCGGTGGTGATATTGTAGCGGAAAAAATTTCTGTCTTTACAAATGTACGCTTTTTCGGAAAATGCTGATCAGGTATCCTGCTTTTGTCTGCTAACCAGTGTAAGGATGGGTGGGATTTTGTGTTGATCTGTTTGCGACTATTTCAACGGGTTTGCACCCGGCGTTATAATCATTTCACACCTTCGGTGTTTGTTGGTAATCAAATAATTACCGTCGGTTATAACAAGACTTTCCATCCTCCGAAGGATAGGGAAGCGTCAAAATCACTTAGGTGAAAAAAATCAAGGTGAAAACTTGTTTAATCGGATTTCGAAGGTGCAACCTGCGAAAACAGGTCTGATAAATGGTTGTAATCAAAAATACAAAACAGATATATTTTTAATTTCTTATTTTTTCTTATTTTTGTTAAATGGTTAACAAATTAACAATGAGAGATGGAATGATTTTCAATAAAACCCATAATATTTCATTGGAAAAATTATAAAGAATACGAATGAAAACTTTGCGAGAATGAAAAAAATTTTACTACTATCATTAATTGTTGTATTGTCTGAAGTGGGCCATACCTGCTCCTGTTTTCCGCCTGAACCCAACTTTTATAAAAACTTGTCGGAGAACCTTCAAATTGGGTTAGCTGTATTTGATACCATGGATTATAATTATCAATTTCAAGATGTACAAAGCCAAACCGGATATTTCATTCTGTTAGATACCATAGGTGATTTTCAAGCTTACCCCGGAGATACCATTGTTGTATTAGGGCAAGATGGTTTTAATTGTAGTGAAGTATTAACTGATTTTGCAAGGGGAGATACCATGTTTCTTGCATTAGGTACCGGTTTTTATGAAACATTTGAAAGAGATACTTTTGATCTGGAAGGTGCCTGCGGTCCTCATTATCTTGAAATTACCAACGGGCAACATGCTGGTCTTACCATTTCTGAAATAGAGATCAAGATAAAAAAATTATTGAACCACCCTGAAGAACCATGTATTTGTGGTAGTCATTTAGACTACTGGGATTTTTACACTCAGGTTTCTGAAGATAATTACCATTGTATGGTAGTATTTAATGGCTTCGATTATGCATATGAGTATAACGGTTTGAGCTCCCAAACAGGTTATTTTACACTTCTGGATACTATTGGTGATTTTAATACACCCATTGGAGATACTTTGGTTATTATTGGTGAAGACGGCATTAATTGTGGTGAGATGCTCAACAGATTTTCGTATGGTGATACTTTGTTTCTTTCCTTATCTGATGGGTATTATGAGAGTTTTGAAAAAGATACCTTTTACCTGAAGGGCGGGGCATGCGGTGTACACTTTTTAAGGATTCTAAACGGGCAGCATAATGGGTTAACCATTGAAGAAATAAAACAAAAGATAAGGGCAAATATTACGGGTATCAACGAAACATTTGCCAGCAGAAAAATATCAATTTTTCCTAACCCTGCAGAAGACTACCTGATTGTTCAATCAGCGGAAGAACCCATATCTTTTATACAAATCTATGATGTATCCGGGCGGATGGTAAAATGGGTTTCCAAAACAGATGCACCATCCATTAATGTAAGTTTAATTGGATTAAAACCTGGTGTTTACAACATAGCAATCCAAACATACAGTGGTACGGTGTTGTATAAATTTATAAAAAAGGGCTAGCACCTTAATAGAAATGGTGCTGTATATTAACATAGCATATTGGTTATGTTTTGCTACATGTAAAATGTAAAATGAAGAAAAAGAATCACTAATAAGCGTGCTTGAAATCTGTCAGGATATCAAACACTTTCAGGAAAGGACATTCTTTTATATTTTGGGAATTGGGTATTCTGACAAATATTATTGCTGATGATTATTTTTAGTGCATGTTACCTAATGAAACTCCTGCATAGAACTTGGAATCATAAACTCATTTTAAACCAAACAATACAATAATGAAATATCTCGTGATCTTTTCACTCTCAGTTCTGTTTCTCAGTGCGTGTTCAACATCTAAAAAATTTACAAGAAATGATTTTGGTAGTCCCAATTTAAAACAGGAACTGCTCGATTATTTTACTTTTAAAATCGATGTGCACAGTGAGGATGAAAATTACGGTTATACGCCAAATGATCCTGTAATGGTTGGTGGAGGAAGCATAGAAGGACCCAAAAATCAAAGAAGGTTTTTAAATGCCCTTGCCGGACCAAATGGAGAAAAGGTGGAATATCACAGAATAGGTAGTTGTTGCCAATTTGGCACAACCAATAGTGAATTTGGTGGAGGAATGTTGGACATGTATAATGTTACCATTGAAGGAACGGAGAAAAGTGTCACACTTTTCATAAATATGTATGATTCGGATACATTAAGGGTTCCCGTGGGGTTTTCTTTGAGATACTGAAATTTTGGATAATGAACTTTCACAACATTTCACAGGACACCAACGCATTATAATAAAACCATGAAATATGACCGATAGCATCAGAAGAAAATGACTTGAATGAAAATCACATAAATAAATCCTTAAAATATCTTAAAATAATCAATTGAATATTGGGTTTCTCACTCCTCGCGGGATTATTACTGCTCACCTTTTTTGCATTCGTAATGCAAAAGCATTAAATTTGATTAAAGATTAATTTTTAGTTATCATTTTAAAAATCTGAATTTATCATGGCAGAAAAATCAAAAAACAAAACTGGTTGGGCACTTGCCATCGGCATTGTTGTAGGAGTAATTCTATACAAGGTTATTGTTGACGTATTATGGCCGCTTGTTTTTTAGTAAGGGGAATAAAGAGATCATTTCAACAAGTGTAAATGATCATATTCTCTCCCTTATGCTTCTTGATTAATACGGCTTACATTGATTGAATTCGTTATGATCTGAATGTGAACAAAACAATCATCAATGAAAAATCTCATTTATTTCATGCTTCTATTTACAATAATCCTGATTTCATCCTGTGGACTTCCCACAGCCGATGAGGTGGGATTATCATTTTCAACCCAACAATCTCCCGTTCCTGAGAACCTTCAATGGCGCGAAATCGGTTTTGCCAAAGAATTGATCAATCAAAAAGATATGGTTGTGGTGATAAGTGGAGGATCAAACCCTTTGCCTTTGGAGAACTGGACGAGATGAAAGTTGGTTTTCCTTACAGGAAAAACATTGACCGGAATCTTCTGTTTCAGCGAACTGCACTTTACCGTTCTCCCGGCGTGGGTATCGACTGTAGTGGTGATGATTGTATAACCGAACGTGAATATAAAGGATACACATGGATAGAATTGGCAGAACCTGTTTGCGTTGATTTCATTGGCGGTAAAACAGATATTCTGAAACCTGAAAAGGGTCACCTGGTTGTGAAAACCATTCAAAAGTGCCAGGCGATTATGTTTACAGATAGTATTTATCAACTCACCGATAATGCGGGTAATTATTATGTGATGCATGCCACTGAAACCGGAAAACCTGATACTACTGTTGTTTTACCTGGTGGATGGACACTTCATAAGGTGAAACTAAATGAACCTCTGGTCATATCTCCTTTTGGTGGCGGTGATGATTGCTATTTTAATATCGTTGGCGATCATCTGGGTCAGGGGTATCATCAGTATATTTTTGCAGATGATTATTATCCCTCTGTTGAGGTTGCACGAAACATTCCTTAGCAATAATTTGATTTTGAATAGTCCGGGAATTATTAGTACGAAGTATTTGGTAGAATTTAATCCTTCGAATCGCAAAAGAAATAAAGAGAATCCCATGGTAACGAAAGTGGTACGCAATATAATGGGCAAATTAAAGACTGCTGTTTTAGATTTACTGCCCATTATTTTGGTCGTATTATTTTTTCAGGTCGTGGTGCTTCAGCAACCCTTTCCCAATTTGTTTAAGATTTTGCTGGGGTTGGTATTTGTGGTGGTAGGTCTTATGTTTTTTGTTGAAGGTCTTGCGATTGGTTTGTTTCCCATAGGTGAAAACCTTTCTTACGCCCTGGCAAAAAAAGGGAGTCTGTTCTGGTTGCTTACCTTTTCATTTCTCCTGGGTTTTTCCACAACCATTGCAGAACCAGCACTTATTGCCATTTCGAGAGAAGCAGCAGAGATTGCTGTTGCATCCCATCTTATAAAACCCGAAATAGAAGTATCTTATGCCATTGGATTAAGGTTATCTGTGGCAATTTCGGTTGGTTTGGCAATTCTCATAGGCATTTGGCGGATCATAAAAGGGTGGCCGGTATATTATCTGATCATTGGAGGTTATGTAATTGTGATTGTAATGACTCTTTTTGCTCCCGAAGAAATCATTGGTATTGCTTATGATGCCGGTGGGGTAACCACATCTACCATAACAGTTCCATTGGTTACCGCTTTGGGAGTGGGATTGGCTGTGGTGATTGAAGGAAGAAGTCCCCTTACCGATGGATTTGGATTGATCGCGTTTGCATCGCTTCTGCCCATGATATTTGTGATGGGATATGGTATGATTATCTTTTAAATCTGTTTATGGTAAAAGACCTGTTTTTTACATTTTTATTCACCATCAGGGACGTCTTTCCGATAGTTGCCCTTATTGCCATATTCCAGATACTGATCATAAAGAAAACCATACCCAACCTGCAAAGGGTAGCCATAGGTGTTGTGCTGGTTGTGGTGGGATTGACTTTTTTCCTTATCGGTCTTGAAAAGGCATTGTTTCCCCTGGGAGAACTTATGGCCATGCAACTGTCGGAACCTTCGTTTGTTAGAAATACCTATTCAGGAGCATTAACCGACTGGCAGGCCTATTATTGGGTTTATATTTTTGCTGCATTAATCGGTTTTTCCACCACCATTGCCGAACCCTCTCTTTATGCCGTGGCAGTTAAGGCAAATGAAGTTTCGGGAGGAACCATAGGCACGTTGTACCTTCGTATAGTGGTTGCCATAGGTGTGGCACTTGCGCTTGTGGTTGGCACTTACCGTATAGTGGTGGGTGGTTCTCTTTCTACTTATATCATGGTTGGATACATCATAGTGGTAATTCAGACACTTATTTCCAAAAAAGATATTGTTGCCCTGGCGTATGACTCAGGTGGGGTTACCACCTCCACGGTAACAGTCCCTATCGTGGCCGCGTTGGGTTTAGGACTGGCATCGGCGGTTCCCGGTCGCAATCCTGCCATTGATGGATTTGGTCTGATTGCCTTTGCCAGCGTATTTCCTATGATCACTGTTTTAGGATATGCACAAATAAATGAATTGATCAGATATTTAGATAAATTAAAAAACAAAAAATCATGAGATTTGACTTAATTGTAGCGTTTGT
>CAYMLS010000335.1:0-5545 GCA_964390665.1 uncultured Bacteroidales bacterium
CGCTTTCTTTATCAAGCACAGATAAAATCGTGGGTTTTCTTGCTGACACTATTTAGTGTTTGCAAGAAAACGCCAAATACTGCGTCGGACTCGCTTTGCACCTGACATTTTCTTTATCAGGTAAAGACGCAATCATGAGGCTTAGTCTGTTTCATTTTCTAAAATCCAAACTTAATTCCCTGAGCAAGCGGAAGTTCTGTACTATAATTGATGGTATTTGTCTGACGACGCATATATTGTTTCCATGCATCAGATCCCGATTCACGGCCACCACCGGTATCTTTTTCACCACCAAAAGCACCCCCGATCTCGGCACCTGAAGTGCCAATATTAACGTTGGCAATACCGCAATCAGATCCTGCTTCAGCAAGGAACAATTCCGATTCGCGCAAATGATTGGTGAAAATTGCTGAAGAAAGACCTTGTGGCACATCATTTTGCAGGCGAATAGCCTCTTCTATTGTACTGTATTTGATCAGATAAAGGATCGGTGCAAAAGTTTCTTCCTGCACTATTTCGTAATGGTTTTCTGCTTCAACCAGGGCAGGCACCACATAATTGCATTGTGCGGGATCTTCACAATGGTATCGTTTGCCACCAAACAATACCTTGCCACCTTCCTTCTGAACTTTGCTGATAGCATTCAGGAAATTTTCAACCGACTCCTTTGAGATGAGGGGTCCTACCAGTGTGTTTTCATCCAGAGGATCTCCGATCTTCTCTGAAACGCTTTTATAAGCCATCACCAGTTTATCCTTTACTTCATCAAAGATACTCTCATGAATGATCAAACGTCTTGTGGAAGTACATCTCTGCCCTGCAGTGCCCACTGCGCCAAAAACAACAGATTTGATCGCCATTTCAAGATTTGCAGAAGGAGCGATGATCACAGCATTGTTTCCACCCAGTTCCATGATAGATTTTCCCAGGCGATTTCCAATGATCTGGTTCAGTTTTTTCCCCACGGCAGTTGATCCTGTCACAGAAAAAAGAGGGATTCTTTTGTCTGCTACAAAATTATCTCCCAAAACAGATGAAGGGGCAGCGATCATGTTAAAAACACCTTCGGGTACATTCTGTTCTTTCAAAACAGAAGCAATGATATTTTGAACAGCAATAGCAGTTAAAGGAGTTTTGCTACTGGGTTTCCAGACAACAACATCTCCACAAACCGCTGCCAGCATAGAGTTCCATGCCCACACAGCAACCGGGAAATTAAAAGAGGTGATCAGACCAACAATACCAAGAGGATGATACTGATCGTAAATACGATGATGTTTTCTTTCGGAGTGCATGGTAAATCCATTCAACAGACGAGATTGCCCAACAGCGAAGTCACAAATATCGATCATCTCCTGCACTTCGCCCAATCCTTCCTGGTAGATCTTACCCATTTCCCAACTAACCAGGGTACCAAGATCCTCTTTGTGTTCACGAAGTTTCAGACCGATAAGTCTGACCACTTCCCCACGGGCAGGAGCAGGAACCTCCCGCCATACTTTAAAAGCCTCCGTGGCTTTTTCCATTATACGCTCATAATCTTCCTGTGAGGCAGTTTGTACTTTAGCGATCACCTTGTTGTCAGTGGGCGACACAGATGCGTTGATCTTTCCATTGGTTTTCAACCATTGGGCACCAGTGGTAGCACCATCATTTACTTCTTTAATGTTTAAACGTTCTAACAGCTCTTTCATACGTGTTTAGATATTCTTAAATGAAACAATTTAGAAAATTAATAATTATAAGGGTGTTTTTTTTGATGCAAAAATCGCAGGTTTTTCAAATGTAAACAATCCTTTTACAATAAGGAAGTCTCATTTCAAATATCAAAATTAATTGATAATTTTGTTATAGATTAGAATACTTCAAGAAATCTTTGATTAATTATTTTAAAACATAAAAATGGAGAAATATTTTCAGGAATCAGAACTTATATTAAACCCCGATGGAAGTGTTTATCATCTCCACCTTAAGCCTGAGCATATTGCTGAAACTGTTATTGTAGTGGGTGATCAGTCGCGCGTTGAAAGTATTTCGAAATATTTTGATACTATTGAATTCAGGGTGCAAAGTCGCGAATTTGTCACCCATACCGGGCAGTATAAAAACAAACGCATTACGGTTATTTCAACCGGAATTGGAACGGACAACATCGACATTGTGATCAATGAACTGGATGCAGCGGTAAATATCAATCTGGAGAAAAGGGTTCTGAAAAAACAACACACGCCACTCAATATCATCAGATTGGGAACAACAGGCGGCATGCAGCCCTGGTTGGAGACCGATACCTTTATTGCCTCCTCTTACGGGCTGGGATTAGACGGATTGCTTAATTTTTATGATTACAAAAAAGAGATTACCCATCCCAAAATATCAGCGGCTTTTATAGCGCACACCAAATGGGATCAGCAACTACCCTACCCCTATGTGGTAAAAGCATCTGATACATTGTTAAATCAATTTGCAAAGGATCTCAACAAAGGTATTACCGCCACTGCACCGGGTTTTTATGGGCCGCAAGGCAGAAAATTGCGCATACCCCTTGCTTTCCCTGAGATGAATAACCTGATGGAAAGTTTTGAGTTTGATGGTCATGCCATTACCAATTTTGAAATGGAAACATCTGCCTTATATGGATTGGGGCAAATTCTCGGACACAACACATTAACCATCTGCAACATTATTGCCAACCGCGTAAACGGAACATACAGCAAAGACTATAAAAAGTCAGTAGATGAGATGATTCGATATGTTTTAGACAACGTTTGATTCATTCACTTAACCCGATTTACTTATATGGAAAGTGTGGAAAAGAATAAAAAAATGGAGGCATTGGTAAGTCTTATTGATGAACCGGAACCAGAAGTATTCAGAGATATTTCAACCAATATTCTTCAATTCGGTACCGATATTATCCCTGTACTGGAAAATGCATGGGAAAATCAGCACGTTCCGGAAGTACAGGGGCGCATCGAAACGATCATACATCAGATACAGTTTGACGAGGTTTGTAAAGACCTGGAAGATTGGATAATTACAGATTCGGACAACCTGCTCAACGGATGCATCATCATTGCCAGATACCATTATCCTGAACTGGAGGAAGAACAGATCAAGTATGACATATCCAGGTTAAGAAAGGATATTTGGATGGAATTGAATGAAAACCTGACCGCTTTGGAGCAAATAAAGGTTTTCAATCATGTATTCTATAAGATACACGGTTTCAACGGAAATGTGGCCAACTATCACGATCCGAGAAACTCATACATCAACAAAGTTCTGGAACTGAAAACGGGAAATCCCTTGTCACTGGGTATATTATACATGATTCTTGCACAAAGTCTGGAATTGCCCGTTCGGGGAGTTAACCTGCCAGAGCATTTTGTTTTGTCTTATACCGGAAATACGTTGAATCCCGATACCCTTGAACTCAGTAAAAACAACGTTTTGTTCTACATCAATGCATTTAGCAAAGGGGCCGTTTTTTCATTTAAAGACATTGAGGTTTTCCTCAAACAGATCAACATGGAACCCCATCCCAAATATTACATGCCCTGCGACAACCCGCAGATCATGATGAGGATGCTGAACAACTTGTCCATCGCCTATACCAAAGAATCAAAAACAGGTAAATCAGAAGAGATTAATTTTTTGAACCAGATCATCAAAAAACATCTTGATGACAAAGTTTAATATTTGTTCATTTGTTTCAACAAACCAAAGTTTCACTCACAAACTCAAAAGATATGCTGGTAAGAATTTACCCTGAAAACCCAAACGAAAGGAAAATAAGAATGGTAACAGACTGCCTCCGCGATGGTGGAGTTATCATTTACCCTACAGATACAGTTTACACGATGGGTTGCGATCTTTTTAATTCACGCGCTGTGGATAAAATAATCAACATAAAGGGATTAAAAAAAACCGACAAAGCGAATTTCACCATCGTTTTTAACGATCTGAGCCACCTTACCGATTTCACAAAACCTTTTAATACAGAGGTATACAAACTAATGAAGAAGGCATTGCCGGGCCCCTTTACGTTTATATTGAATGCCAACAACAAAATACCCAAGATCTTCCAAACCCGGAAAAGAACCATTGGAATAAGGGTACCTGATAATAATATTTCAAGACAAATTGTAGAAACCTTAGGAAATCCCATCATCTCCACATCGGTATACGATGATGATGAGATTCTGGAATATACCAGTGAAGCAGAACTTATACACGAAAAATACAACAACATTGTAGATATGGTCGTTGACGGCGGACCAGGAGGAAATATCCCCTCAACAGTAGTAGACTGCACCTCAGAAACCATAGAACTGATCCGGCAAGGCAAAGGAGATCTTGATGAATTTTTATAAATTCAACTGATGTGTGTTGCTTTCATTGATCAGCAAGTTTTCAGAAAAACATGCACAGAAAACCAAGATTGCCAAAAGAAAATATTTTACGATGCTATGATGCCCCATACACCCAAAAATATATTTGATGATATAAAGCTCCCGACAGGAGAAAAGGAGATCTTCGGGGAAATCATCAATACGAAAAATGTACAGATCGAACGCATCGTCAGCAACGGCCAGCGATCACCCCAAACCGGATGGTATGATCAGGAAAAAGACGAATGGGTGATACTTCTTGACGGAAAAGCCGACATTGAATTTGAAGATCAGGGAATTTTTCATCTTCGCAAAGGAGATCATTTACACATCAAAGCACATCAAAAACACAGGGTTGTTTACACCAGCCAACACCCACCATGTATATGGCTGGCAATACATTTTTAACCAAATCAAAACTCAATCATGCACAAAACACTCGAAACAATTCTTGAAAATCAGCAAAACAAAAAAGGCAATTTCTTTCTGATTGCCGGCCCCTGTGTGCTGGAAGACGAAAAAATGGGATTTGAAATCGCTGAAAAGATAAAAAATCTGAGCAACCGACTTGAAATTCCTTACATATTCAAAGCTTCTTACAAAAAAGCCAACCGTTCAAGGCTGGATTCCTTTACCGGAATAGGCGATGAAAGGGCCCTTGTGATCCTGCAATCTATCGGAAAAGAATTTGATATTCCTGTTATTACAGATATTCATACCCACGAAGAGGCGTTTCAGGCTGCAAAATATGCAGATGTACTGCAAATTCCGGCATTTCTTTGCCGGCAGACCGAATTGTTGGTAGCGGCTGCCAAAACCCAAAGAGTCATCAATATAAAGAAAGGGCAATTTCTCTCTCCTCATGCCATGAAGTTTGCGGTAGAAAAAGTTCAGCAAACCGGCAATGAACATGTTTGGCTGACAGAACGGGGAGTAAGTTTCGGATATGGAGACCTGGTAGTCGATTATACGGGCATTCCCGTAATGCAATCATTGGACGTGCCGGTGGTACTCGACGTAACCCACAGCTTGCAAAAGCCCAATCAAACATCCGGCGTTACAGGTGGTGTCCCGCAAATGATTGAAACCATTGCCAGAGCAGGCATTGCCGTTGGTGTTGATGGTATTTTTCTGGAAACACACCCGGAACC
>CAYMLS010000336.1:0-5535 GCA_964390665.1 uncultured Bacteroidales bacterium
AACCGCTCATATAGTGAAGAGTTATATTGACGTTCTAACTCTCTGCATGACCAAATTATTTGTTGCAGCTTCTATTTCATAAAAATTTCTTTCATCAGGATTTTCAATTTTCAATAGTAATAAATAATGAGACCAATGTAATTTAAATATTTTTCCAGATTTCCGCAACAGTGTTGCAGATTTTTCACCAGGTTTAATCCTGTCTTTATAAGTCAAATAAAATTTACGCATCCTCTCCAAATTATATACAGAGTATCCCTTCCCAAATTCTGATGTTAACCTTTTGGATAGTTCTTTTAATACAGCTTTACCATACTCTGCCCTTTCTTTACCTTTCTGCTCATTTTCTATAATCATCCTGCCAATTTCAATATAAGTCAGGACAATTGTTTGATTAATATTATTAACAACAATTTTTTTTGCTTCTTTAAGCAAAGAGACTACCTAATTAAAAAAATCATGAGAATTATTTTCTTCTAATTTATTCATGTTGTAGTATATGTTTTCACAAAGATAATTTTTAGTGTTGAAGAGCAATATTAACTCATTTTTAAATAATCGCTAACGTAAGCATAACTACATTGTCGTTATACTTATTATATGTACACTGCTTTGAACACGGGCCAAAGGCAGCAGGTGGCATTTTGCAAGCACTTCCTTAATGAGGGGCAGTTGCCAGCAATAAAAAAGATATTCTATGTCCTCCGCGAATCATTTTCATAATGCTCCTTCAACCCCCTGAGCACCTGCCTCAGCTCCTTCAGACTTTTTCCATACATGGCATGGATGTATTTGTGCAGCAACCAGTAGGCAATACCCATTACAGGCAGTAGAATCAAAAGTTTGTACCATTCTTCAGCGAAGTTGAATTCTCCTCTACTCTCCTGTACCCCCATCGAAAAACCAACAGAGACTCCCAAAACAAAGCCAATGGCAACCAACACATACTGCCACCATACATACCGTGAAAGGATTTTTTCTTTACGCTCAAGTGCATTCAAAACAGAATCTTCCTGTATGTTTTTCAGTTTGCTCAGCAAACCAAGGTATAACCAGAGCGTAAGTGCCAATGCCACCATCATCAGGGCACCTATGGACAGGAAGGTGGTAAGACTGCCCAAAAACAGAAAAGGAAAAAGAAATGCAAAGGGTATGGATATCCATAATTCAATCTTTAACCTTTTGCGTATGCGGCTGATGATGTCGTTAGAAGCACTTTTTGCTTTCTGAACCACCTGTTGTTCTATCGTATTGTAATAATCTGAAGCTTTCTGTTCAGATGCTTTCCATAAACTTTTAAGATCATTATTTTTCATCTTCAGACTCCTTTAACAAATTATACAATTTCTTTTTTATCCGGTTGATCTTTACTCCCACATTGGTGGAAGTAAGTCCGAGGATATCGGCCATCTCATCATAGCTTTTTTCATCGAGATAAAGCAGGATGAGCGAACGTTCATCTTTCTTCAGCATTCTGATGGCATTATATAGCAGTTTAATTTCATGCTCTTTATCGCTCACATCCTCCTCGTCACTGCGCCATGTATTTTGGAAATTTTCAAAATCGACCGACCCTGATGGTTTGCGCTTTTTATCTCTTTGGAAGGTTAAAGCAGTGTTTAGCACCACCCTGTATATCCAGGTACTGATTTTCGAATTCCCCTTAAAGTTGGGCAATCCCTTCCAAAGATTGATCAGCATCTCCTGGTACAGATCATCAAACTCATCGTCAGAGGCGTAAACACGCCCTATTTTGTACAAGATAGGATGGTATGAATCTATTATTGATTTAAAATCCTGCATGTTTAATAATTGTGGTTCATGATTTTTCTTAACTCAACTGGTTGAAATATGATCATTTTCTGATAATAGTAACCCTTGAAGCGGGTTTCTTACAAAATTGTTTGAAAATGTTTTGAGGTGCTATTGGTTTTATTTTAACCGCTATGTTCGCTAAGAATGCGCTATGATCGCAATGAAAAAATTTCTAAACCTTCTAAACCCTAATCAACCTTCATTTCAACCATATAAGGCATATAAGGAAATATAAGATAAACTTTGCCCACTCAGCGCAACCTCGGTGTGATCTGCGTTTAATACCACTGGCCAAGATACAATGGATTCTTGAATTGCTGGATGGTTAGATTGTTGGATTAAAAAAAATTCCATTCGTTGTAAGAAAATAAAATCACCGGATACAAACCTGATAAAATCAAATTAGTTATTCATTTTTAAATACAAAACCTTTTACAATTATGAAACAAGAAAGTAAATTATCCAACAATCAACTCTTCACCATGCAGATGGTAGCACAAAAGAATGATCTGCAACAAATTTTCATAAGAGTTTTAATTTTATCCTTCCTTTTCGTGCTTCTGACCCTTGGCGCCATTGCCGGAACCACTGAACGCGAATCTTCATTGCTATGGAAAGTAGAAGGTGAGGGAATAGAAACCAGTTATATTTTCGGCACCTTTCACATGATCTCGCATGCTGATTTCCAATTAAAAGACAACGTGAAGCAGGCTCTTAAAAATTCTGATGCACTTATTCTTGAACTGGATATGGACGACCCGGGAATGCAGCAGGCAATGATGCAAAACATGCAGATGAGTGGTGGAGCAACCATCAAAGATATGCTGAATGAAAAAGAGTACCAATTCGTGGATTCCTTATTGAAAGCAACTGTGGGACAAAGCCTTGACATGATGCAAACTTTCAAACCTTTTATTGTATCATCCATGCTTATTCCCACTTTGATTGAGGGGCAGGTGGTGAGTTATGAAATGCAGCTGATAACCCTTGCCAAACAAGATGAGAAAGAGGTATTAGGTATAGAAACCGTGGAGGAACAAATGGCCATTTTTGACTCAATCCCTTATGAGCAACAAGCGAAAGAACTGGCAGAAATGGTTATGGAAAGGGAGGAGTCATTGAAGGAATTCCAGCGGATGATCAATCTGTATAAGACTGAGGATATCGAGGGATTGTATGCTATGTTTTACGATTATTATGAAACGGATAAGGAGATCAAACTCTTATTGCACGACCGCAACATCAAATGGCAAACCCGAATCCCTGAAATGATCAAAGATCAGTCAGCATTTATCGGGGTTGGTGCCGGACACCTGGGTGGCGAAAAAGGAATCGTACAACTGCTGAGAGATGCCGGTTACAAGGTAACATCCGTAAAGTAAAACCCGACACATTTGGCCGTAATCAAAGCCGTGGTAACAACTGCGGCTTTTTTTATGGTATCCGATTCAACAACCCAACAATCCATACAGGTACAATTTTTGATAACAAAAGCAATTTTAAAAAAGTGGTTAACTAACAAATTTCGACTTCTGACCGGGTACAGAAATATATTTTTTATAATTTGGCGTTTTAAAAAAGGACTTACTCCAATCTGTCGAATCATGATTCGCAGTATTTATTTGACAGCATTTTTGTTTCTTACATCTTTACCCAACTCCTTTCATGCGAAGGTATTATTTCCGGGATTTGTAAATTCTACAGAAATCAAAGCAGGTGTGTATTCAGGCGAAGTTCAGACTTCCGTTGCCCAACCCGACTCCCTTATTCCAACCACTGTTCAGCCTGTTGAGGATCAAAATGCTGTTACGACCTATTCAGTTGCTGATTCACCTGCTGATACAGTAAAAGTGGCAGAATCAGATACCATAACCGACACAAGTGCAGACAATACTGATATCATTCCGGATACGGATGTGAGTATAAATGCCGATACCCTTACGGTTGCAAAATCAGGCACTGTTGCAACTGCTGATACCCTTAATATTGCAAATACCGACACCATACCGGAACCCGTGATAGAGTTTACCCCCGAAACCGCATCAGACTTTCTGATCAATCTTATGAAGCTGGACAGCTTGTTTCGCCCCGAGGCAGATACCATGCGAATTTCACTCAACCGCCTGCTCGACCACTACAATGAATCCATCAATACGGTAAAAAACAGGCTGACCACCTTTGAATATGATTCAGTAAGATCAGATGATGAAACCATTGTAATAAATGACACCCTGCCCGTCAGATGGCTTAATGACTCAACCTTCATACTCGACACGCTCCCCCTGACACGAGAACCTTTTTTCACGCGGAAAACAATCTTTCTGAATGGGATAGACACTACTGCATTTGCCTTTACCCGCGATATACCCACTCTGAAACTGATGATGGACTCCATTCTCATGGCCCGGGATACGATAGTTGAAACTTTTATTGACACTTCATACCTTGAATCGGTCAACCTCCGGTTGCACAGATTTACAAATCAATCCATTGATCCACCATTATTCCCGCCAGGAAGCGAAAAAATATCACGCTTTTTCAGGGATTCCACAAAAATTGTAACATCTGATTATCAACAGGTAAGACTTGCCAACGAGGAGTCTCCCTTCTTCGTGGTGCCCAACGAACGCACCACGGACTCACTGGAAGTTGCCGTACAAACCATCATCAATTACACCAAAACACGGGATTCTATCCTGATCTACGTTAGTGGTGTGGATGGGAGAAGGATGCCTTTCTGGCTTTCATCAGAGCGGGACGAGGTATACAGGTACTGGGTGAAAAATATGGAAAACGACTCCATAACCCTGTGGATCGGGAATCCTGAAAAGTACGATATTACCCTTCGACTGGAGGAAAATGTAAACGTGGAAAGGAGAAGAAAAAAACTGGCCGATGATATCCCGATCTTTGTAGGTGAACCATCACGGGGTTTAAAAAAGATAAACGAACTGGCAGAAATACCCATATACTGGGATTATTTGCTCTCAAGTGCCTTTACCCTCAACCAGACATACCTTTCAAACTGGGCAAAGGGGGGTGAAAACTCGCTGTCGAGCGTGCTCGATATCAATGCCGGCGCCAGGTACAACGATAAAGCATCCAAAATAACATGGGACAATACAGGCAGGGTGAGATACGGTACCATCATCACAGAAGAGCACGGTTTCATATCCAATACCGATATGATTGAACTGAACTCGCAATTCAACAAGGTGATTAAAAACAAGATTGACTTCAGTTCATCATTCTATATGAAAACCCAGATAGCACGTGGATACAATTTCCCTAACGACTCTGTGGTGGTTTCTAAATTCCTCAACCCTGCAACACTTACCATAGGTGCTGGTAGTGAATACAAACCCTTCAAAAGGACCAGTCTCAACTTTTCTCCTCTTTCTTACAAAAACACCTTTGTCCTGGACACTACAAATATTGATCAGACCATTCATGGTATTGAACAGGATTTAAGGGCGCGTCAGGAAATGGGAGGTCAGTTGGTAATACGAAGCAAAGTAAGTATCCTGGAAGATCTCAACATTAGCAACTCAGTACGTCTTTTCTCAAACTATCTTGAAAAACCTGAGAACATTGACATGGCCTGTTCGCGTTCTGCCTGTCGTTCGGCAAAGTCTAAGTAACCCGAAACAATTTGCCCCAGGGCCCGCAGTTCTTTTTCGTTTAAATAGTTCTTTGCAACCACCACATCTTTCAGATACG
>CAYMLS010000337.1:0-5515 GCA_964390665.1 uncultured Bacteroidales bacterium
TCCGTCGTGAAAAACACCTGAAGCATCAGGACCTCTGTGCTGCAAACGCTTCAACATGTTTTCAAGATGCTGATCCTGTGATCCGTTCATGGATGTATAAATACCCGCAATTCCGCACATGGTGTCCGTAATAAAAAAACAAATTTGAAAGAATAAGAGGCAAAAGTAATGAAAGTTAGATGAGCAAAGAATCGTTGAAACATGAAAAGTTGTGGTGGATAACTCAAAACAACATATTAACAATTGTTTATCAACATCTTACCCTTTCAAACAAAGTCCAAAAAGAACTATTTGTATCAAAATGGAAAAAAAATTTTTTTTGATAAAGTGTTTTTATAATTTAGCATCCTGAACAGTAAAAAATCAGTATACATTCTATATGAAGAAAACGAAAGAATCAGATACACCAAAAAATCTGGAAACGGGTTGGAAGAAATTGAGAAAAGGAGATTTCCCGGGTGCAGAAAAATTATTTTCGGAGGTATGGCAATCGGATTCGGAAAATTTGGAAGCCTTGAAGGGATATGCCGGTGCAACCCTTCGGAATCAGAAATACAACAAAGCCAAAGAGCTGATCAACGAATATATCGGTCTGCGTCCTCAGCAATATGAGGGTTATCATATGCGTGCCCTTTGTGAGGGGGCAGAAGAAGAATTTGAAGAAGCCCTGAAAGATATGGACAAAGCCGTGGAGATGGCGGAAGACAAAGTAGAATTGTATTGCGATATGGGCGGTACCTACCTGGTGCTTCAGGATTACAACCGGGCAGCACAATGCTTTGAGCAGGCTGTAAACATCGATGGCAAGTGTTTTGAGGCATGGATGGGCAAATCGTTGGTCGCATACTTTAACAAAGAATACAAGGCAGCACTGGAGTTTTCTACCATTACCCTCAAGCTCAACCCCAAAAGTTTGATGGCACTGCTTATCAAATCGGATGTATTGCTTGAAACAGGCAAAAAGAAAGAGGTGGAGAAAGAGGTAAAAAAAATCCTTGCCATCAATCCGGAGATATTCAGGAATTCAGGTTACCAGGATTCGGAAGAGGAGAAAGATGACGATTACATGCAGGATGAAGATGCCAACCGCACCGAAGATGACGAGATAGAGGAATTTAATTTTGATGATTGAGAACGTGAAAGCAACAAATTTCAATAAAAGATATGGAGGTTATTGGGTATCGCTATAATATTTGTTTCTCAAACTTACAGATGACTCATGCCGGAATTTCCCCGCCAATTAACTTTAAAGATACCTGATTAAAAAAACAATACTAAAAAAGGAGTCCTTTGGGAAAAGGTCTCCTTTTTTAATACTTATGTCTTCTTGCAACCTCAAAAAAAATTACCCTTACAATTTTTGAACAGCAATAATCGAGAGGTTTTTTATGAGTATCTTAGGATGGTATGCTTAGAAAAAACTGTATCCCAATCGCAGTTGAAAAGTTGTCCCGGGAGAAATTCTCTGATAATAATTCGGATCTGTTTTAAATGCATCAAAGATGGATTCTTTATTTTGATGAAGAATGTTATCAATCTTTAAACCCGCTGTGCAGGGGTTATTCCTTGTAAAGATCTTCAAAGGGTTTTGCTCATGGTTGTTTGTCCCAAACAAATATTAGAATCTATGGCTTAAACCTAAACTGAAAGATCTACCGGGATTGTAACGATTATAGAGTTCGGAGCTGGCATTAAATGATTTGAATACGCCCTGAACCTGCTGGTTTAGAATGTTGGATATTTTAAAGTTGACGCTTGTATTTTGTGCCTTGCCAAGATTTTTATTGATACTGAAGTTCAGACTATGGAAAGGCTTAACATACATATCGGGGAAAACCCCGGCTCCCACAATTGACAGCGTTTCTCCTTTCACATTGTAGAAGAGGCCTGTAGAAAGTCCAGTCTCATAATTATCGTAACTAATACCACCGTTGATCACATAGGGAGATTGTCCGGCCATATTTCGGGTTTCTTCAATAGTTTGCCCATCTTTCTCGAATTCTTTACGTGAGTTGAATTCCGATTCAGTCATTTCAATAGATGATTCTGTTAGCGTTATGTTTCCGCTGATATTAAAATCTTTTAAAGCAGTGGTTAGAATATCCAACCTCTTGCTGAATTCAAACTCCACTCCAAATAAATTACCATCACCCACGTTGCGGGGCTGATACTCTGTACTTGTAACACCTGCTGTAAGACGAACCAGTTCAATAGGTGCATCAAAGTCTTTGTAGAAAATGCTGGCAGAAACATTTTGCCCTCTGTCCCAGAATATCTCCCACCTTAAATCTATATTATTGATGTAGGTTTCCCTTAGGTTACCATCCCATTCGTCCACGGCATAAAGTCCTCCATTGAAAATTGTATTACTGAGCGGGTCAATTATTTGAGCAAAAGAAAGCTCCTTAAAGGATGGTCTTGCCACGGTGCGGGTGTAGGATACTCTCAGGTTTTGATTTTCGGTCGCTTCATATATGAAATTGATGCTTGGGAAAAAATCGGTTGACTCCAGTACTTTTTCATTATCAAGTATTCTGGAACCATTTTGATCTTGTCCGGTATGTTGCATAACGTAGTTTTCCATCCTTAATCCGACAATAGTTTTCAGTTTGGTCAAGGGATAAAACTCATTGGAAATATACACAGCCGTATTGTTAACATTTGATTCGTAAGCATTTGATGGACTGCTTTCAGGTATCATATATACATATCCGCTGCTTCCATTATATATATTATCGGGTGTTAAAATAAGCGATGCATCAGCCTCAGGGTAAACAACGGATAATCGTGTAAACTGATAACCCATTTTCGCAACCTCGAAATCCCGTTTTTTATAATTGTGGTTAGCCCCGAATTTGAGAATTGCATTTTCATCCCCGAATGTATATTTTTTTGTAAAATCAATTTTTGATGAATTATTAATTTCATTCAATTCCCTCCATATCCTGGATGGTAAGCCGCCCGCCCCGGAGTTAAAAACGAAATCTCCATTAGATTCGTGTGTGAATGCCGCCTTTCTGATATCGGGCTCATCTGAAGTTGAAATAGTAGGTGAGATTCGCCAATCGATTTCCCAGTCTTTTTCATCAAAAATATGGGTACCTGCTAACATTGCATTGGTAAGCGACCGTTGCGTGTAATTCAATTGGTCAGAAGTAGCGAAGTATCCCGATTGACCGACTGCTAAACCATTATTGTCTATTGTAAATTGTCCGGCACCGCTGGTTCCACTTTGTAAATGCATAACGGTAAGACGAATCTTGCTGTAATTGGTCTTATATGCCAGCCCACCTAATGTACCAATCAGAATATTTTTTTCTCCTACAGCTCCTTCCTGGATTGTCGAATAGATCATATCGTAATTGGAACTGTTTCTGTCCATTTTGTAATCCCCGTATAAAACATCGTCATCAAAATCAGAACTTGATTTATAAGATAATGAGAAAATATACCCAAGTTTAGAATTATTTTCTTTGTTGGATCCGATATCCAACTGGTTTCCCAATGATATCCCCAAACTATAATCGGCAAACATGGATTTCGTATTGGCGGCCAAGATAGGATTAAACTGATTTACAAAATCATTTATCACTAAGCCATTAGATGGTATGGGAAGCAACTGGTTTTCATCAGGAATAACGTCAGGCAAAGCTCTTGTTCCATCGTCAAATCCAAGGTAATCATTGCTTCCACCCTCGTAAGTCAGAAAATCCGGATTGAAATGAGCCCTGGTGTTATACTCCATACCTGCCGAAACACTAAAAATCTTGCTGTCAGGAAAGTCTTTGGTTGTAATGTTCATCAAACCACCGGTAAAATCCGCGGGCAAATCGGCAGTAAAATTTTTACTCACCATTATATTGTCAAGAATATTGGTCGGAAATATATCCATCTGCAAACTATTACGGTCGGGATCCAATCCTGGAATATCCATGTCATTCAGTGTGGTTTTTGAATATCGGTCTCCCAAACCGCGAACATAAACATACTTACCGTCTTCCACCGTAACACCAGTTACACGTTTTGCTGCTTCCGCAGCATTTCCGTCGCCTATCAATTCAATTTTTGCTGAAGAAATACCATCCAGCATAGCAGGCGATTTCCTTTTTATCGTTTGAATCGCTGCTTCAGTATTCCGAATAGCCTGGGCAGATACTACAACCTCCTGCAAATCCGTGCTACTTTCTTTCAGCATAATATTGTCAAGTAATGTTACTTCATTCTTTGTAACACTGATATCTTCAATGGTTGTATTTTGATAGGAGATGTAGGAAATCTGGAGATCATATACCCCCTCATCCAGTTCTATGGAAAACTTTCCGTCAAGGTCTGTAGAGGTGCCGGTAGTAGTGCCTTTTATTGCAATAGTCACTCCCACAAGTGATTCACCAGTGGTACCATCATAAACCGTCCCTCTGATGATACCTTTTTCCTGAGCATAGGCAAGGGTTGTAAGAAATATAACTAACCAGGTAATCAATATGCGCTTCATCGTTTTTTTTTCCGTTTGCTGTAGAGTTATTATTTCAAAATACAACAGACCTGCATAGTATCCACTATACAGGTCTTTGTTGTTTTTATTTATTTGTAAGTCTCAAATATTCAATAACATGCTAAAATAAATCAGCCTGTTTCGCCCATGTCCAGTCAAATACTGACAGATCAATTGCTGATGCATTTGCAGGAGCTGTTCCGGCAGTAATTCCGGTAGCAGTACCATCAATGTAAGGTGCAACATCATCAACATTCAAAACTACATCGGTAAAGGAGGTTTCTACGCCCTCCAGAAAATCATCAGGTAGCGTAAGGTCTCCCTTCAGGGTAATTTGCTGGCCATCTTCAATGGCAGTAAAGAAAATATTCTCGAAATGAACATTAGTTTCAGGATCAAGATTGATAAGATCGCTGGAGGTTACCTCATCGGTATTAGCAATTACCCATCCGTTTTTGAAAGTATAAGCACCAAATTCAGCAATCACATCAGGATCATTCTTATCGCCTTCAATGCCGTCAAGCTCAAAAAGGTGGTCATCAGATGCAATAAGTACAAAGTTATCACAGGTTCCGTTCCATCCCTGATCACCGTCCATACCATCATCGCCAGCGTATACAACAACTGCATTTGTTACATCTACAGTTCCGCCAAACCACTCAATGCCATCATCCTGATTGCCAACCACTTCAACATGATCTATAACGGTTCCTGATCCAACGCCACCAAGGGTGAGACCATTGATTTCGTTTCCTTCACCAATATTACTTCCACCATGGCGTATAGAAATATATTTAAAAACCCCGGAGTTGTCATTAGGATCATCTCCACCATATAAACCGTTTTCGTCAGTAGAAGGAATCCCTTCAATTTGAGCTGTAGTTCCATCAGATACCGAAATGGGAGCTTTTCCCATAACCAAAAGACCTCCCCATAAGCCGTTGGCAGTGAGGTCAAGGTTTGGACTTTTAAAGTCTCCGCTGGCAACTTGCTCAGGAGTAATTTCATCGGCAATTGAGGTGA
>CAYMLS010000338.1:0-1988 GCA_964390665.1 uncultured Bacteroidales bacterium
ACTCTATATTTCAGGAGAAGAAAGCGAGATACAAATAAAAATGCGTGCCGAAAGACTGGGTCTGCTCCATTCTGAATGCTACATTCTTACAGAAACCCAAACTCAGAATATTTTTCATCATATACGTGAACTACAACCGGCAATACTGGTTATTGACTCTATACAAACCCTTACCACACAGCATATCGAATCATCTGCAGGAAGCGTTTCCCAAATACGCGAATGTGCTTCCGAATTTCAGAAATTTGCCAAAGAAACGGGCACCCCGGTTTTTCTGATAGGGCATATAACCAAGGAGGGATCGCTGGCAGGGCCCAAATTACTGGAACATATGGTAGACACTGTGTTGCACTTCGAAGGCGACCATAATCATATTTACAGGATACTGAGAAGCAACAAGAACCGATTCGGTTCCACTTCAGAAATAGCCATTTTTGAAATGCAAAGTACAGGTCTGCGCGAAGTATCCAACCCCTCTGAAATCTTACTCTCCAGTCGCGACGAACCCCTGAGTGGTATTTCGGTATCTGCCACCATCGAGGGCATCAGACCCATTCTTATCGAATCGCAGGCACTTATCAGCACAGCCGCCTACGGCACACCGCAGCGCTCCTCTACGGGTTTTGACACTCGCAGACTAAACATGTTGCTGGCAGTTCTGGAAAAAAGATGCGGATTCCGCCTCTCAGCAAAAGATGTTTTTCTGAATATTACAGGAGGGATCAGGGTCGACGATCCCGCCATAGACCTCGGGGTAATATGCGCTATCTTATCTTCCAATGAAGATATTGCCATTGAAGACAAAACATGCTTCGCCGCTGAAGTGGGACTTACAGGGGAAATACGACCCGTTACCAAAATTGAACAAAGAATTTCGGAAGCAGAAAAACTGGGGTTTAAGGATATTTTCATCTCAAAGTACAACCTGAAAAGCACCGATACCAGCCAATTTAAAATCAAAGTACATACTGTTACAAAAGTAGAACAGGTCTTTTCGATGCTCTTTGGTTAAATCCTGATTCGATTTTTTTCACAACAGGTCTTCCAATGCTTCCTTTAATTTGGGAAACTGAAATTTATAACCCGCCTTTTCCAGATTTTCCGGATAGGCATATTGTCCACCCAGCAAAGTAGTGGCTCCTTTGCCATATAGCATTCGCAAAGCAAATCCGGGTACGGTAAACATATTGGGTCTGTGCAGAGTTTCGGCTAGCATTTTTGAAAATTCGGCATTGGACACCGGGTGAGGTGCCGTAAAATTAAAGATCGTTTGGGAAGGTTGCTTTTCGATGATCATTTCCAACGCCTGAGCATAATCAAGTATGTGCAACCAGGACAATCCCTGCTTTCCAGTGCCTATCTTCCCCCCTACCCCCAGTTTAAATGGCAACGACATTTGCGGTAATGCACCGCCCTCTTTACCCAAAACAATACCCGTTCGGATGGTATAAACCGGTAGCAGAAACTGCGCTTTCCTGGCTTCTTCTTCCCATCGCTGACACAAAGTTCCCAAAAAATCATCGCTCAACTGATTGTTGTCTTCTGTGTGTTTGCCTTCATCGGTATAAATACCAACGGCAGAAGATGAGATGAAAACAGAAGGACGGGTGCGCAAAAGCTTTAACGCATTGGTAAGCATCCCTGTTGTTTCCACCCGGCTGTTCCAGATCGTTCGTGTATATTGCCGGGTCCACCGTTTTATAATAGGTGCTCCTGCCAGATGGATCAATACATCCTTTCCCGATATCAAACCCGCAAGGTGCTGTTCTCCCAACCGGAAATCTTTCCTGCCAATACCTGATACTTCATAACCTTTATCCGTAAAATAATCTGTCAGGTAACTACCAATAAAACCTGATTTTCCCGATAGTATGATTTTCATAGTCTCTTTTCTTTCAAATTTTCACAGGGTACTTTTGGTGTTTTAGTACCTTTGATTTTAAATCTATATAAAATATATTGTTAAACAATAT
Source organism: uncultured Bacteroidales bacterium (assembly GCA_964390665.1). Classification (GTDB taxonomy): domain Bacteria; phylum Bacteroidota; class Bacteroidia; order Bacteroidales; family UBA7960; genus SKVR01. Next base: position 1,974 of record CAYMLS010000338.1, read on the forward strand.
GGCAACCTCATTTGT
>CAYMLS010000338.1:1998-5498 GCA_964390665.1 uncultured Bacteroidales bacterium
ATAACTATCCCGTAAGAGCCTGCAATCAAGGCAGACTCTAACAAGTCTCTTTTTTTAAACTTTTTTCAGGGTACCATGGTGTTTTAGTACCTTCGATTTCAAAATCTATATAAAGTATATTATTAAACAATATGGCAACCTCATTTGTTTTTAAACATGATCTTGTGCTCATAAATTTCAAACCCAACCACATTATTTTTTCAATTTAATTCAATTTAAACAGTGCTACTGATCTATCTATTCATGACGACTTTCGGGGATCAAACCGGATGGAAAAAGGGCATCGAAACAAAAGAATTCATCATTTAAAATGTAAGAAAGTAAAAATGAAAAAAATGATTTTGAGATTATGTTTTAAAAACTGTAACGATCAACAATTACCATCGTCAAATTAAAACGTAAAAAAAAACAGCCAGTTCATGAGAAAAAAAACCAACATGCGGTCCCTAAACAAAACATTTTCCATCTGTCTTTCACTGATTTCAACAGTTCTGATCACATTTACAAGTCAAGATCTCGCAGCGCAAAACGAAAATAACGTTTGGGATCTGGAAACATGTATTGACCATGCATGGAATAATAACCTTCAATTGCAGCAGCAGAAACTCTCTGTGGATTTTGCGCGCGAAAACTTATCGCAAAACAAAGCATCCAGGTATCCCAATTTGAATGCCAGCGCCTCTCATGCATATAACTTTGGTAGAACAATCGATCCGTTTACCAATGAATTTGCCACCGAGAGTGTCCAATCCAATAATTTTAATGTAAATAGTGGGGTAAGTCTTTTTGGCGGTTTTCAAATAACAAACAGCATCAAAGAGAGCGAACTGGAACTGGAAGCAACAAAATACGATCTTGAAAAATCGTATAACGATATTGCCTTGTCTGTGGCATCTGCCTATTTACAGGTTTTGTTTGCCGAAGAACTTGTCACCAATGCAATGAATCAGCTGGAAGTTACCAACCAACAGGTGGAAAGAACGCAGAAATTAGTGGATGCCGGTACACTTCCCAGGGGTTCGTTACTCACCATACAGGCGCAACAGGCAACAGAAGAGCTTCAATTGGTCAATGCCGAAAACCAGCTGGATCTGGCATACCTCAGCCTTCGACAAATTCTTTTTCTTCCCGAAGGTCAGGACTTCCGGATAGATTCTCCGGAATTTGAAATTGATCCGCAGGGAGATCCGGATCAGTCAGCCCTGGAAGTTTATCAAACAGCTGTCAATCAACAACCCGAAATTCAATCTGCCGATCTGCGTATTTCTGGTGCGGAAAAATCTCTTTTGGTGGCGAAAGGTGGCAGAAGCCCCAACCTGAGTATGAGAGGATCATTTGGGTCAGGATATTCGGGTGCAAGTCTCGAGGTTACCGACGTGGTTCTGCTCGATGAACCTGTTCCCATTGGGATGACCGAATCGGGAGAGATTGTTTTCGGCCCCGATTTTGAAACCCAGACCAGGGTAAAACCATTCTCAGATCAATTAAGCGACAATCTCAACCGAAGCATTGGCTTTTTTCTAACCATCCCGGTTTTTAATAATTTTCAAACAAAATCGGCCATCAGCAGATCAAAAATCAACCTTGAAAACGCTAAACTTCAAAGCAAGATTGTTCGCGAACAGTTATTCCAAACCATACAACAGGCACACGCTGATGCCACAGCAGCACTAAAAAGATTCACTTCTACCGATAAAAATGTTCGTGCCCTCGAAGAATCTTTCAGGTATACTGAACAAAGATTTAATGTAGGAATGGTTAACTCTGTGGAATACAACGATGCAAAAAACAGACTCAACGCGGCCGAGTCAGAAAAACTGCAGGCAAAGTACGAATACATTTTCAGAATGAAGATCCTTGACTTTTACATGGGTAATCCCCTTCGTTTTTAAAACAACGGGGCAATGTTCAATAAACAAAACATAAAACAAAATATTTAAACATAAACAAATTCTTTCTGCTTTTTTGGTTTGCAGATTGTTTGCAGAAGCAGAAGGAGTAAAAAAACAGTGGAATGAAAAGAAAAAAAATAACCCGATATGCACTCATTGCAGCAGGAATTTTTATCGTTATGGTGGTTGTGGCAAGACAGGCGGGTTGGATAGGAAAACAAAATGCCTTAAAAGTTACGGTAGAAAAGGTTGAAAGACGCAGCATCATTGAAATTGTTAATTCCAGTGGAAAAGTTCAACCTGTCACCGAAGTAAAGATCAGCCCCGACGTTTCGGGTGAGATCATTGAAATTTTAATGGAAGAAGGCGATTTTGTTCAAAGAGGGGATCTGCTGGTAAGGATCAACCCCGACATTTACGAATCGGCACTCGACAGGGTGGAAGCATCACTCAACACCAGCAGGGCCAATCTGGCCAATTCCAAAGCCCGCAAAGCACAGGCAGAAGCACAGTTTATCAACGCACAGGCCAGTTTTGAAAGAAACCAGCAGCTTTTCGATCAGGATGCCATCTCCCAGTCTGAGTTTGATGCTGCCCGTTCTCAATACCTCGTGGCAAAGTCAGAAGTGGAAGCAGCAGAACAAAGTGTGGTTGGCGCTACTTTTCAGGTAAAAAGCGCCGAAGCAACCCTGAAGGAAGCACGGGAAAACCTGACCAAAACCAATATTTTTGCACCCATGAACGGAACCATATCAAGACTTGATGCTGAACCCGGTGAAAGGGTTGTTGGTACTTCCCAGTTTGCGGGTACTGAAATATTCAGAATTGCCAATCTCAACGAAATGGAAGTTGTGGTGGAAGTAAACGAAAATGATATCATCAGGGTAAATGAAGGGGATACAGCTTACATTGAAATTGATGCCTGGAGAGACGAAGTATTTAAGGGTTTGGTCACCTCCATCGCCAACTCGGCGCTCAATGAAGGACTGGCAGTAGACCAGGTAACAAACTTTGAAGTGAAGATCAGGATTCTTCAAAGCTCTTATGAACATCTGCTGGATACTGAAACCCCTCACATGTCTCCTTTCAGACCCGGAATGTCAGCCTCAGCAGATATCAGAACACGTGCCAGCAACAATGTCCTTTCAGTCCCCATTCAGGCAGTTACCACAAGAGACGCTAACAACAAGGCAGATACAACACAAACACAAAATGAACAACCCGACCCCGCCCCCAATGTTGCAGAAAACATAAGTGAATTTGTTTTTGTGTATAACGAAGAGGATCAAACAGTCACCCTTCAAAAAGTGAAATCAGGGATACAGGATACCAACCATATTGAAATCCAAGAAGGTCTTTCCATTGATGACCAGGTAGTTACCGGACCTTTCCGGGCTGTTTCAAGAACTCTGGAAGATGGTGATCTGGTTGAAGTGGTGCAAAGAAGCGAACTCTTTACTGAATAATAAGTTGTGAATTTGAACGTTTGTTTTTTATTTTAAATCTATATTCCTCCAAATCGTTTATTGATGATGAACCGAGCATGACAAATAATTTTGACACACACGCGCATGATTGTAATTCGTGGCAATGTAAAACATGCAGTCA
>CAYMLS010000339.1:0-5480 GCA_964390665.1 uncultured Bacteroidales bacterium
CCTACACCAAAAATAACGCAAAAAACCAAAGAAATCGTATAATGATTATTATTTAAAAATGAACCACGGAGTTGCTTACGAAATCCAAAATCCAGCAAAACACTAAGCATAAAAAACAACCCAAAATGGATAATTTTATCGATATGGGGTATGTTGAGTAATTTTGTTTTCGGTATATTACCCGAAGGCATTAAGATAAGCACGATAATGGTAAGCGACCAAATGATTGCCGGTAATAAATACCTGATTTTCATGGATTCGTTTCTTTACCCCGTAAAAAAAAGAAAGGGTTACGGTCAGGCGTCTACCAGTTCTTTATATTTTGCAGCATCCAGGAGTTCATCAATTTCGGAAGGATCAGAAAATTTAATTTTTGCGATCCATCCTTTTCCGTAAGGATCTTTATTCACGATATCGGGATCGCTTTCCAGATCTTCATTAAATTCAGTTACTTCACCTGATACAGGCATAAAAAGATCCGAAACAGTTTTTACTGCTTCAATAGTACCAAAAGTTTCTTCCTGCTCCAGTGTTTCGCCTACTGTACTAACTTCAATATATACAATATCGCCCAGTTCATTTTGAGCAAAATCGGTTACACCAACCCATGCGGTATCGCCATCAATTTTTATCCATTCGTGATCTTTTGTGTACTTTAATTCTTCTGGAAAAGTCATTTTCATTTAATTTTAGGGTGATAAATACGTTCTTTCAAATGAGCACCAAAAATACAAGCTTTTTTTGAACAAAAAACCTTCATTCTGAAAATTAATAAAGGACATATTTTTCAGTTCAAAAAAGTCATCTTCAATTTTCCCCAAATAAAAAAAGAAAGTTTTTGTTATTCCTACAGCAAACCCAATTCCAGCATTGCCGCTTCACTCATCATTTCCTTATTCCATTCGGGTTCAAAAACAAGGTCTAAATCCACCTTCTCCATTCCTTCGATAAACATAACAGCATCTCTCACCTCAACAGGCATGGTGTCAGCTACCGGGCAATTGGGGTTAGTCAGAGTCATCTTAACATAAACATGACTATCACTGATGACTTTTATCTCGTAAATCAAACCCAGGTCATAAATATTTACCGGAATTTCGGGGTCATAGACCATTTTTAGTGCATCTATTACCCGGTTTTCCATATCCATTGTATTGTTATTTTCCGACATTGTAATACTATTTTAAAAAAGACAATAACTATTTCTGATGTTGCGCTTTAAAAGCAAGTGCATATAATTTCATTTGTTTGATCATATTGAGCAGTCCATTGCTACGCGTTTGTGAAAGATGCTCTTTCAATCCGATCTGATCAATAAAATCAAGATCTGCCTCAACAATATCCTCCGGAGGTTGGCCGGATAACACCCTGATGAGCAACCCCACAATACCCTTTGTGATCAGTGCATCACTATCTGCTTTAAAATAAACTTTTCCGTCGCGATATTCGGCATGCACCCACACCTGCGACTGGCAGCCGGAAATAAGATATTGTTTATTTTTATATTTCTCTTCGATCTTCTCAACGGATTTACCCACATCAATAATATAGTTGTATTTATCCATCCAGTCATCAAACATTTCAAATTCTGAAATGATCTCCTCTTCTCTTTCTTTTATAGTCATATATAAGTTGGTTTTTTATGATAACAAATATGTAGTGCAGACCAGAAAACACCCATTATTTTTTAATGTTCCTCATCAAAACAATCATCCCGGTTTTCAATAAAACTTCCTTTTTTCATTCATCGCAAGGAATAGATGAAATGCTTTCAAATTAAAATCATTCACATGAAATAAATTTCTTGCTAAAATGATGTCATTTGTCTTTAACGGAATAATTCTGCTTTAAATTCTGTTTTATAAGTATAAACAAATTATCTGAAATTTGTTGAATATTTTCCGGTAAATAAAATATTAGTTTGTCTGCAAAGTTAAACTGAAAAAAATCAAATGACATGTAGTGCATATCATTCAGAGCATAACGAAAAGTATTTGGGGTATATTTTGTTTTTTTATCGGTCAGGATAGCAGAAAAAGGTTCTTTTCTGTCAATACTTCGCCTGCAAACATATGGATTCTGAGCGCTTTCTCCATACAAAAGATTTTCCGTAATTTTACACCCTTTTACCAGCATTATAAACAGCAGACAAATTTTTAAATAAACCGGCCTTTACAACACTGATCATGCAGGTGCGAAAGGTTATATTTTGCATTCACAGTAATTTTGCAAAAAGTTTTTTTGGCGATATTTCTTCAAAGAAAAGAACCAGGCACAGACCTTTGACCGACTTCATGAAATGACATACAGCAGATGAGCCGATCCATGAGAAAAATATTGACACTCACGCGCATGATTAGATTTCGCGGCATGGTAAAAAATACAGTCAGTGTGTGGGCGAGCTTTCTCGTTGGAAAAATGAGAACCGAATTTATCAAATTATAAACAGATGAACAAAAAAGTTATCATAGGTCTTTCGGGAGGTGTGGATTCAAGTGTTGCCGCACATCTGCTTAAAGAACAGGGATATGATGTTACAGCCCTTTTCATGATCAACTGGAAAGACAGCAGCGTAACCCTTTCGGGCGATTGCTCCTGGGAAGAGGATATCATACTGGCTCAACTGGTAGCACGCAAACTTGACATACCGCTTGAAGTGGTTGACTCAAGTGAAAAGTATAAGGAAAACGTCGTGGAATATATGTTTTCTGAATACGAAAAGGGCAGAACTCCTAACCCCGATGTACTCTGCAACAGGGAAATTAAGTTTGATGTGTTTTGGGAAGCGGCACAAAAATTCGGCGCAGATTATATTGCCACGGGTCACTATGCAAGATCTTCCGCAATAAAAACGCCAACAGGCGAATATACCCGTTTACTGACCGGATATGATGCAAACAAAGATCAGTCATATTTTTTATGCCAGCTTAATCAGGATCAGCTCAACAATGTATTGTTTCCACTGGGTGAGATCGAAAAACCCGAAGTACGACGTATAGCAACAGAACTGGGATTGGCTTCTGCCGACAAAAAAGATTCGCAGGGAATTTGCTTTGTTGGGAAAGTGGATCTTCCCACGTTTTTACAACAAAAACTGGCACCCCGTAAAGGCAATATTCTCGAAATTGCTCCCAACGATCCTGTTTTATACCAGGTTCACCAAAAAATGAATGACCCCTCGGCAAACCTTCAGGATGTATGCGCTGCGTATAATTTTGCATCGATGGACCCGCTGTTGGCAGGACAACATAATGGTGCCCACTATTATACCATCGGTCAGAGAAAAGGATTGAATATCGGAGGTAAACCACTCCCGCTTTTTGTTTTGGGAACAGATGTAGAGAACAACATCGTTTATGTCGGACAGGGGCACGATCACCCCGGCCTGAATCGCAGAGGTTTATGGATAGCAGAAAACGAAATACACTGGATACGACCCGACAGACAACTCCAAACAGGAGATACTTTGCAATGTATGGTAAGAATAAGATACCGGCAGGCACTGCAACAGGCAACCCTTTACAAAGAAGAAAACGGAATGTATATTGTTTTCAAAGAATTACAACGAGGCATTGCATCCGGCCAATTCGCTGCCTGGTACGATGATGATGAACTGATAGGTTCAGGTGTGATCCATTAATCTCTCAATCGACTAATCTTCCAATAAGCACACCATCCACCCTGCTCAATTTCATCAAATATTGTTGGAGAGGCACCTGAGAGACCTCCACCTGTTTGCTGGAAAGAGAAGCATGAATAAAATGCAGCTTGTTGTCAATATGCCATGCAAATGCAGTATGAGAAACATCCAACCCCGCAATGGCAGATGTAAAAGCAATTATATCACCGTTTTCAATAAGATGGGTAAATTCATCGATCCTGTTTTTGGGTAAGAATTTCATTTCCCTTCTGGTGATCTGCTCTTCCTGTTTTCTGATGTCTTGAAGAAATGCAGCATCAGATAATTGTTTGTAATAACCCGGATTTTCTGACATGAAATTTACTTTGGTGTCGAATTGTTTTGTTCCGATCTGATCGGTAACAATGCTCATAAGTCCATTTTGCCCGTGGGTATAGAGCCAATCGGAAAAGTAGTGCAACCGTGATGGATATTTTTCAGGTTTTCCATGCCGGTATCGGATTTGTTGAAGGTTGTTGGCAAAACTACCCACATCGGTACTTTTTTGCCTCACAGTAAGGGTGAAGGCCAGCACATGTTCCACAAAAGTAGTGCAATCCATTTCAAGCACATTCATTACCAGACACTCTGCCTCGCCTGTTTCAAGTGTTCCTGCCACATAAGGAGTACCTGTAAATTCTTGTGCTATATCAAGGATAAGATCACCGGTGAATGCAATCGGTGTATTTTGGTACTTATCAAGTATGCGGCTGATCACCGTCGAATCTTTTTCCGTCATGACAAGGCAATCCGGTGAATCAGAGAAATCCTTCTGATGGATCTCAGAAACAGAATCTATTGGGGTATTTACGGATTCATTTTGGGAAACCGGTGATAAACACCCTAAAAAAAGGAACATCCAGGGAAAAAACATACGCATAACACGGAAAATTTATCTATCGTATAAATTCAGTAATACACTGAGATATAATGTTTACAAAACTTTTACATTTGTATCAACTTGATAAACATCAAAATTAGTACATAATTTGATTTGAGGTTAATCGTTGGTTAAATTAGTTTTTGTTTTAGGTTTTAGTTGATTTTGTAGTTAGGTTAGTTAGGTTTGTAAAAAACGCATCCGGATGGTTTTATTGGATGCGTTTTTTTTATGTCTGCAAACTATTTTGATCTTTTTGATTTATAAGGAACGGTTTCATCAATCAACAAAGCTTCCTGCATAACATTATTCAAAATTTCCTGTGGAATATCAGCCACGCTTCTGAATTCAATTCCCGCCACCTGCTTCCGGTTTTTAGGAAACAGCAACCCCTGAATATTTGACAATTCATTTCCACGTAAAAAGGCCAGTTCGATGGTTTTCTGCTTCGTTGGTTTCAGATAACAGATCCAGCTGTGCCGGTAATAAAAAGGAATTTTGAACTTCATCTGGTCTGTAAGCCCCAGATCGCGGGTAAGCCAATGATGCAAAAACAGCAAAACATTTTTCTGATCCCCTTCAAAACCGTCTATAAAATCCTCAACACTGCCCATAACAATCTATAATTTAAAAGTCTCCCAATGATTTTTGTATGAACATCTAAATTATGAAATTAAAAAAGCAGATGCAAATAAAAAGCGAACGCCATTTTGGCACCCTAATGCAAAAAAAATATGACAAAGGGTCGGCAGGAAACATCAATTGCACCCTCAAAAGCAATATGATTGAAAAAAGCAAATAACTGCACGGTTTTTGCAAAACTTTATTGCTCTGAGAATGTTTGATTTGTAAAAAAATACGGTGGCACGAGGGCAAACATTTAAAAATTGCACCCCTTTCCATTACACGAAAACGATCTAC
>CAYMLS010000340.1:0-5476 GCA_964390665.1 uncultured Bacteroidales bacterium
CGGTTTAGCAATGAAAAAATAATTTATTTTGTTTTTTTTAATTTATGTATATCATGGAAATATTAACATGGCAGATAGAAAACAGGATATGATCTTCGTGATGCAATAAGTGTTTCTCCTGTTTTAGAGACAAGAACCAGAATGGCATAAACACAGGTCGTTTCAAAAAAAAGATTGTTTCAAATTACTTCTTTTCATCAATAATTCTTTGATATAATGGATTTTATTAAAGTCCATTATTTATACTCAGATACGAATCATCTTTAAATAAAAATTTTGTTGTCATGTATCAAACATGTAACTTTACGCCGGTATAAAAAATCAGAAGCAAAACAAGTATAGTATTCGTCAAATTTTTTACACCATTGTTTAATTTTGACGAAGCAAAGTAAAAGGTTTAAAGTTAAGTAATGATTAACCCATCTTTAACAAATTGCAAAACCGTTTTAGGATATAAGAAAAGTATTAGATAGTATAAATTTCAAAGCGAACATAACAGTGGCAAAAAAAATTTCTATCGCAGATGTAGCAAAAAGTTTAGGTATTTCAAAAACTGTTGTTTCTCTTGTTATCAATGGAAAAGGAGATTCACATCGCATCAGCAGGGAAACCCAGGAGAAGGTTAAAAACAGGGTAACGGAGATGAACTATCATCCCAACGTGCTTGCAAGGGGTTTCAGGACGGGCAAATCAAACACGATCGGGTTGATCGTAACAGAAATATCAAACACCTTTTACTCGCAAATTGCCAGTTATATAGAAGAATTGGCATGGCAAAAAAACTACAGTGTAGTGATCAGTAGTACCAACGAGATCGTTGAGAAAGAAAGCAGACAGATAAAATTGCTATGCGACCGTAAGATCGATGGGATCATTATCTCATCTTCCCAGAAAAATGCAAAAGATATAAAAAACCTTATGGACGAAAAAATACCGCATGTCCTTATAGACAGAAACTTTAACAATGCAAGCATACCCTCTGTTTCTGTTGATAATTTCGGCGGTGCACGCATGGCTGCCAAACATTTAATCACGCAAGGACTGCGAGACATTGCCATGGTATCCCTCGACAATGTGGATATCTCTACCACCCGAGACAGAGTGAACGGGTTTATGTCGGCATTGAAAGATCATGGCATTGATATACCCAACAGCAGGATCATAAAGGGGAATACACTTTCCATCAAAGAAAATATCAGAAATACTTTACAGGAATATTACCAGCAGAATAATCTTCCAGAGGCCATTTTTGCCATGGATAATAATCTCACCTTTATCTGCCTGGAGTATCTCCAAAAACTTTCTGTAGAAATACCCGGTGAAACAGCGCTGATAGGTTTTGATGATCTTCAGTATTTCAGATATACCCGTCCGTCTATTTCAGCCATCGAACAACCTGTGGAAAAAATTGCAGAAGCAGCATTTCAAATGTTATGGGAACAGATATCTGACAAAAAAAACATTGGAAAACAAGCTTCCCTGGTATTGCCCGTGGATATCAACATCCGTAATTCTTCCGTTATACTTAGCGGGTAGAAAAAAACCGGATCTTCTCAGAAAGAAGATCCGGACCAAAACAAAACACTATGAAGAAATTTACGAGAGAATTTATTTACCTATTGAACCATTGGTAATGGTTCATCTAATTCTTTTTCTGGTTGAATGAATTTTTCGATGTCAAATGTATTTTTTTCATTCAGATGACGCTCAAAGATTACGCGTGTATCTAAATCCTGCTGAATGCATTCAATTTCCTGTTTTGTAAAGACTGTGATTTGTTCATCCTGCGATATCTGTATACGAAAAGATTCAAAAGATTTAAAACTATTGGCTGCTCCGGAAAATACAATTCCTAAACTAAAAATTACGGCGAGGGTTATTTTTTTTGTTTTCATATCATCGGGTTTTATAAGATTAGTAATCATTTTTTATTGTTGATTTCAAGATTACCGAAATCATGCCAAAAATTACTATACCCTATATTTCAATTTATTAAAAAATGTTTGCTATAAATAATAGTGATCATTTTGTACAAAGATGTACGATATCGAAAACCAATTGTACGCAGGCGGACACACCTGTTGGTTTTGCATGTAATTTGTATGAGAAGACAAAACATTTTGTCTGAACCCCAGGAATTCATCTGTATTGGAAAGGTTTCTGAACCACAATCATGTTCCTCAATTTCATCCAATTAAATTTTATTAAAGATGTTAGATGGAGCTCGCCAAAACGCTGACTGCATGCTTTACATACCGCGCATTATAATCATGGGTGTGTGTCAAAATTTTTGTCATGCTCGGTTCATCCGATTAAATTTTATTAAAGATGTTAGATGGAGCTCGCCAAAACGCTGACTGCATGCTTTACATGCCGCGCATTATAATCATGGGTGTGTGTCAAAAGTTTTGTTATGGCTCGGTTCATCCTCCGTGTTATTCTTTGAAGTTATCCTTTTTCTTACCCCATGCCGCAAGCATGATACTCCCGGAAAGTACCCCCGCCCAAAAAGCAGCATAAAAAAAGCAGATCCTGAAAAACAGGATCTGCTGATTTTAAATTGTTTACGACATCCTTATTTTTCCAGTTCATTGAGTGCAAAAGCATAAGCACCAAGGGCAACCGATTTACTGGCACCAAGTTGCGAAATACCAACTCCTGTTCTTTTTTGGGGGTCGTAGGCGATGGTACGATCAGAAAACGGAACTTTGATATGGGTGAGATCACCTTTCACAAAACCAGCAAATTCCTCAGCATCTTCAAGATTATAAACCTTCATGACCAATCGAGGGATTTTTTCTCCGTTTCGTTTGGCAATGAGAGAGTTCAATTGTTGAAGCATTTCAGGAAAGAACATATCCCAACCATTGGCAATGCCACCTCCAATAACTACCGGTGCATCCATAAGTGTAATTACATCTGCCAATACAGTTCCCAATGCATAACCCAACTTTTGAAAAGACTTCCTGGCCGCTTCGCGGTCGCCTTGTTTTCCACCTTTGGCGATTTGATAAACATCAATGGGATCCATTTGCTGTTCTTTCCATTGAGTTTCACTCATATTGTTATATTCCAGAACAATAGCACGTGCACTTATACTTTCTTCGGCAAAACTACCCTTTAACAAACTATTCCGCATCAACCAAACTTCGCCTGCTGCACCGTTATCTCCCAGAAAAAGTTCGCCATTCCTCACCAATCCTCCGCCAAATCCGGTACCCAAAGTTACACCAACGAGGTTCCTGAATTTCCTGCTACTGCCTGTTTTCTCAATTTCATGATTTATTTTTGGCAGCAACCCAAAAGCAGATTCTCCGTAAGCAAAAAGATCCCCGTCATTATGAATAAAAACCGGCACCTGAAATCTTTCTTCAAGCATCGGACCCAATGCAACGCCACCACTGAAAGCTGGCAGATTGCCCAGATCGCCAATAATACCATTGACATAATCTGCAGGTCCGGGAAAAGCAAAGCTTATGGCAGAAAAAGGTTTTTTCAGCTGTTCATTTACCTTCTCAAAACCTTCTATAATGGTTTTCAAACAAAGTGATAAATCATGACCATTAGAAGGAAGATGCACTGGATTTATAATTTCCTGAACATTTTGTATGGCACTAAAAACGAAATTGGTACCACCGGCATCAAGTGTTAATACAATTTTATCTTTTTGATGGATTTTCATAGACACATATAAATGTAGTAGGTTGTTAGAGAACCCAAATTATAAAATAAAAATTATTTTTTCACCACCCTTACCGCAACAAATAAAACATATATAATACAAATGGCGGGTACCAAAAATCCCATCTGTACATTTATGTCTGCCACTGCGCCCGTTAAGGGAGGTATCACCGCACCCCCGACAATTGCTGTAACCATCAGTCCTGACAGTTCATTGGTGCGCTCGGGCAATGAATCTACAGCAATGGAAAAAATAAGCGGAAAAATATTGGCAAAACCCAACCCGATCATGAATATTCCGGCAAAAGCAAAGGCAGGGTTACCAAAAAACATCATGACCATTCCCAAAACAGCAAGCAAAACAGAGACAATCAGAAATTTTCCTGCTTTAACGAAACGTAGGACAAAAGCCCCCCCCAGGCGACCAATAAAGATGGGCAGGAAAAACAACCCCCATGCCAGCCATAAACCAAAATCACCGATCCCGTAAACCTGATCCATAAGAATCGGGATTTGTGCACTCATGGAAACTTCCGCTCCTACATAAAGAAAAATACCAAAGACCATCATAAAAACAAAAGGATTGCCCAACAATTTAAAACTGGAAGCAAGATTTACAGGTTCCCGGTCATCGCTTTTTTTCTCTTTAATATTCAGTGTATTCACCCAAATAATCGTAATAAGAATAATGAGGGCAAATAGTGGGAAAAGGATCGTCCAGTCAAGTCCGAACCAGATCGCCACAGCAGGAGGTATCAAAAAACCAAATGAAGACCCGATGGCTTTGATGGCCTGCCCCATGGAAAGGTTGCTGGAGTATTGTCCTTCATCAGAAACATCGCGCATGATCGGATTTCCGGCCACCTGCAGAATCGTGGCACCGGCACCCAGCATAAAAACAGAAACAAACAAGGCATAAAGTTTTGTTACTGATTCTGCCTCAAATTCAGGAATGGGGCCATACATGCCGAAAAGTATCGGAATGATCAAACCTGCCAGGGCGATCGTCAGACCCATTGTCAATACGTACTTCTTTCCCTTTTTGTCCTGAAAAACACCCATGGGGATAGACAGCACTCCAAACATGATAAACCCACTTGTGGTCATCAACGAAGCCACAAAATTCGAAACTTCAAAGGAATCCTTTACCAGTGATACCAGCGGACCCACAACATCACCAAAGCCCATGGCCAGGAATGCTAAAAAAATCGGAAACGTTTTATTCTTTGCCATAATTTTAAATAGTTTTAATGGATGATTCTCTGATTAATATATCTACAGGTAATATAATTTCCCGCTCGTGGTCAGGAATTTCTTTCTTGTTGATCTGTTTCATCAGCAATTCAAATGATTTTTCGCTGATCCTGTTCACGGGTTGTTCAATAGCAGATATGGAAGGTTGTGTAAAACTGAAATACAAAACATCATCGAAACCAATAAGTGCTATATCACGGGGAACCTGCAATGAAAGTTTCCGGAGGTATCTCAAACAGGTAGAGGTTACATTGTTGTTCATGGTGAAAATAGCTTCGGGCATCTGTCCCATCTGATAAAAACGTTGTAAACTTTCCTTCACCGTCTGTTCTATTTCATCAAAAGGCGCACTGATCTTAAAATGATCCGGAACCATTAATCCTGCATCTTCCATGGCAGATTCAAAACCCTTGATCCTGTTGCGAATGGTTGAAATGTGCTCAGGGCAAATGGCAATATAGGCGATCTTTTGTATTCCCTGTGTGATCAAATGCCGGATAGCCATGCGGGCTCCTCCATAATTATCTACCGATACACTCGG
>CAYMLS010000341.1:0-5472 GCA_964390665.1 uncultured Bacteroidales bacterium
TTATATTTTCACTAATTTGGCCAGATGCCTGTCTCGTTTTTTTCAAGGGGGGAGCTCGCCAAAAATAATCTATAACAACAAATCTGCGTGCGCTTTACCGTACCATACAATGGGTTTGATATTCATTGTATGGTTATTGGACCATGCTGTTTGATTTCAGCATCATGGCGATGGTTTTATAAAGCAACCGGCAGGAAACGATGCCATCTTCCTTTTGACTGCCGGTTTCAACCAGATCAAATGCAATGATCTTCCGACCTGAAGAAACAATCATCTCAAAAAGATACAAAACCATATCGTACGACAATCCTCCGGGCACAGGGGTTCCGGTAGATAATGCCTCAGCTGGATTCAATCCATCCACATCAAAACTGATATAAACGTTTTCCGGCAAAGTTTGTATGATATTATCGCAAACAGATCGCCAGGTCTTTCCCATGAATAGTTGCCTGTGCAAATCACGGGCAAAAAAAGGGACAAATCTTTCCTTATCCTCCTGCATGATCTCATTTTCTGCCGGACAGATATCGCGTAAGCCCACCTGAATCAGTTTCTTTATCCGGGGTAGTTTCATGGCGTTGTACATAACCGAAGCGTGTGATTGTTCAAATCCTTCGTAGGAAGGGCGCAGATCGGCATGGGCATCAATTTGCAAAATCCCGAACGTACTGTATTTTTCAGCGAGGGCATGGATCAATCCCAGAGGGGTACTATGATCTCCTCCCAGAATGACGGGCAGTTGTTGATGCTCAAGTGCCTCCTTACAGCGACTTTTCACCTGGTCGAACAGGATGGTACCGGCATCGTTAATCATATCCCTGATCTGGATCATCATCTGATTATCACCGGTTTCTCCACCATTTTTTTCTAAAAACTGAATGTATTTTCTGGATTGTTCGCGAAGTTGATTGTTGAGTTTCAGAAGTTCGTCAGGAAATACTTCCATAGCAATGCCGCACTTCCATGGGTCTTTTACAAATTCATCAAAAAGGTCGATTTGGAAAGACTGTTCCCATACATTCATGGGGCCCGCTGAGGTTCCTTCACCACTGGAAACGGTTACATCCCAGGGAACGGGAATAATAACAACTTCTGATTCTTCAACCGAAAAAGGCAAACCAAATATGTTGGCCGAAGTATTTCCTACACCATTGGGATCGAAATTTTTAATCTTTTGGTTTCTTAAACTTGCACGCAATGTCATTTTCCTTGGATATTAAACAAAATTCTGTTCAAACATAAAGAATATTTTTGAACTATGCTTTGTAAAAATAACCAAAGGATTTGAAAAGCATGATTTTAGTTTACAATTCTTCGTTGTACATTTTCATGTTGCGCAGAAAAATAAATGGTCTGCGGTCGCCAGAAAGAATAAAGGAGAACGGTTCTTCGCCTCTTTCCACATCCATGCGGCGCCTGTTGGCTTTAAGAGAGCGGACCATGGTGTTAAATTCGTTATCGGAAGCGATGGTTTGCATAATGCCATTGGTATAGGTAAAGAAATACCAGTCGGTGCCTATACCTTCATCGGCAAACCCGGAAGGTACAAGTAGCAGTGTAAATACATTTCCTGATCTTTTCCTCTCCAGTTCTATGTAGCCATCAACATAAAGGTTGATGGGAAATGTTTCCATATTGCCCAATCCCAGCGGTTGTGTAGAAACAAAAGATTGCGACCGTTTGCTCCATTCCATCTTCACATCGGCGAACATTATCGTATGATCCAATTCAGAGGGAAATCTGCGGAATTCTCCGTCGGCGGTAAACTCTTCAAGAAGTCTTATACTGGTTTCCAATCCTGTGCGCTGCGTCAGAAAATCTCTGTATTTAGCGCTGTTGATGTTCAAAGGACGGGCAGTTTCAGAATTTCTCACAGATTCTTCAAGGCGGGCGAGTGCTGTGTTGAGGAAGAAGAAATCAATTCCCATCACCATATCCAAACTCAATTGATCGTTGTTCAGATCATGGGATATCTTACCAAACTGAGAAGTTTTGAATTGACCAAAATCGTCCGCAAGGGTAATTTCTCCATTGCCTTCAATAACACAGGTTTTCGGATTGATGGTGATTGTATTGCCAGCGATATCGGGCGTAAGAAATTTTTCTTCTGAAGCAATTCTGTAAACCCCGTCTAAAGCGTCGTAGTGCAGATATCCCGAACCCGTGATCATTGCCAGGTCTGAATAATGTTTTTTGCGGGTAAAGACAGCAGGATAGGGATGTAAAGAATCGCCGGAGATCATCATGGAGGTAAAGATTCTTCCATTGGCAGAATTCTGAAGTTCTTCCGCCAGGGGTATATAGATGCTATCCCGCTGAATCTTTGCCTCGAACTTAATCCAGTTCGGATCATAGTTGGGGCAATCCATCACCAGATTTACAGAACCATCATAAAAATAATCTTTTTGGTCGGCCTCCAGGGAAAGGGTACCCTGGTATTCAAATTCCGGGCTAATGGTAAAGTCCTGCTCTGTAAGGATATCAGCACTTGCAATGGTCATTTTCAATGCTCTGTCAACTTCAATTGCATTAAATGTGATGGTTTGAATGTTGCCTGTATTGTCAACATAATCATATTTTCCCTCACCAGCGTAGCTCCACCTTGTGGCAATATTTACATTCGCTTCATAAAAGCGGTGATAAAGTGTTTGCGTGTTTGCCAAAACAACTGAATTGCGCAGTTGACGCATTTCTGCGCGAGGCAGGATCTCTACTTTTTCTTCATGAGGATAAATAGCAGCATCAGCAACTTTTATGATCTTTACATGATCGGCAAAAATGATATTATCATCAATATCGTAGTTTAAAACTCCTGCATAAAAACTAAGTTCATCCTGCGAAGGATGTTGTGAAATCATTTCAAATCCGCTAAAATCGTGTGCGATCCATTCTTCCTCGGTCAGAGTGCCCATGTTTTGAATGTCTTCATGAATTTCGTTCTCCATGGCCAAGGCTCCTTCGTCCATATCCCAATCGAAATCAAACCCAAAAGCATCATATCTGTTGAGGCGGAAAGACAATTTTGAATCATTCCCAAGCGAACTCATGTTTGTTTCCTGGTTTTGGATATCAACAAAAGCTTTGTAGTTTTGCGCTTCGAGGGCAATATCGTTTTCATCGCGGGTGAGTATTTTCAGGTTCGAATCTTCAGCAGAAAAATCCCATTGGTTGAAATCAAATTCGTTGGAAGCCATTTCTCCTCCGAAGAAACCCATACTTCCATCTCCCATCAAACCCTCTGGTGTCATGTCAATAGATCCGTTGAGCATGGCTAAACCACCAAAGACCTCGATCATTTCATCTTTGTTGGATATATTCATGTTATCCTCGTGCGGCAGGTAAAACATATCCACATTTTTAGCACTCACCTGCGGGTATTCCACTGGTGCCTCCTGTGTTGTGATATTAAAAATATGAATTTTACCTCTTGCCGAATCGGGGAAAAGAAGCATCTCTTCCGCCATAACGGTCGAATTGAGATACTGTAATTCACCATCCGCTCTTAATCCTTCATAACTCATATCAATAGGACCTTTATACAAAGCCTTATCACCATATACCGGGTATCCATCCTGCGGAGTTTGGGTGTTGAAACCCAGGGAATAATCTTTCTGTACGGTAAGGTAATCATAGAAGTCGGGGAAAATACCTGTGGATACAAACACCCCATCGAAAGCGATATTATCGGTTGTTGCATTGTCAAGACTATCGATTGAAAAGGGTATAAGTTTAAAAAATACGTCGTCACGATCATATACCCCTTCCTGAATATTTTCACGATCGTAATAAACGAAAGATTCGTTGTTGGAGTTGAAAATAGGAAATCTGGGGTAGGGGAGTTGTCCTGATTTATTTCTTGGATGATCTACAAGCAATTCGCCGTTGATACCTTCCAATACTGTTCGCACCCTTTCAAGAGAATATTGCCCGCGGCGGTCTTTTTCAAAAGATCTTACCCGGAAACTCATGGAGTCGGTATTGATCAGGTCTATCTTAAAATTGGCATAATCGAAAAAGAATTCCTGACCATAAAAGTCGAACAACCCCGATTGAATTCTCCCTTTGAAGTACATATCCCGGTTTTTTTTCATCACCAGTTTTTCATCAAAAGGATGGATAACAACATTTTTAACATCACTCAGGGGGATTTGCTCTACACCAAACAACTCCAGGTCAAAATTATTCATATTGATCCGCGCATTCATGGCGGCTTCCGAATTGATCCTGATCACATCAAAATCGTTTTTACCAACATGGGCACCAATATAATGCCGGAGCCGGTCGTTGATGATCACTTCTTCTTTTTCATGATCGTAGAGCAAAAAACCATAGTAAGAAAGAGAAAGTAACTGAGCTTGAACGCCGGCAATACTTCCTCCCACATGCCTTGCATAATCAATGACAGGAAAAGTGTCTGATTGGAATTTGTCAGCAAAATTCCTGATTTTAATCAATGGGTGCAAACCAGAAATCCCCTGCAATTTCATGTATCTCATGTCAGAAAAAAAGTCATGCGATTCAAAGAAGGCCTGACCCGTTTCGCTCATACTCCTGATCATCCGAAGTTCTACATCAACAGTTTCCATATTCCAGTAAATGGCTTCACAGTACATGTCGATGCCATGATAGGTATTGCTGAAAGGTGCTCTGGAAAAACCTTTTTCTTCCCGCTGCATCGAAAACTCACGGATATCATTGAGATAACGCATATTGATGGAAGGATGGTAAATGGAATCTCCTGCCATGTAAAAACTTACCTCTGCTCTTTCAGAACTGATGCGGTTTTCTCTGATGCTGAAAGCCCTGCTGCGTGCCGAAACAAAAAGGGAATCATTGCGGTAAAAATGAATGGTTGCATCCACTCTGTCGGTACCTGATCCCAGAACACGCTGCCCCATCATGGTAAAACCTCCCAGGAAATCAATTTCGGGAAACATATCCTCTATTACATGGATCGCCTTGTAGGAAGTAAAACGTGGGTAATGGGCATCGGAGGGTTTCACTTCGGCAAGAATACGCTCTGTTAGTTTTCCTGTAAGGGGTTCTGCAAAAAAGTTGGTGTTGAAAAAGGTAACGGAATCGGCCTCAAAACGGGCAACCGAAAGGTTGATGAAATAGTCCGATAATTCTGCATAAACTTCATCAGGATCAAGCAATACCCTTTCCCAGGTCATCTTTCCCTCGTTGCCATGGAGTTGTTCCTGAAAAAAACTGACCTTACCATTTGTTTTATAAAGAATTGTGCTGTCTTTCTGTGCCACACAAACCAGATCGTTTTCCTGGAAAGTAAGGATCAATTCCCCTTCACTTATATCAAGGGAATAGTCATTATTTCTAAGATACCATTTTACCGATGAGGATTCAAAAAGTATATTTTGATCAAACAAGGCAATGCTATTTTTCCAATATTCAATCAATTTCCGCGTTTGCGACTGATCTGTAAGCCCCACTGGATCATTTCGCCCTCACCGC
>CAYMLS010000342.1:0-5464 GCA_964390665.1 uncultured Bacteroidales bacterium
ACGATGAATATATTTTAACGACTGACGGGGGTGTTTATGACATTACCCAGGCGCTTGAAGTTTCTGTAACGGCTACCATTAAAGGTGCTCAAGATCTTGCGAACAAACCTGTTTTGAGTTATACGGTAAACGAAAACAACTGGGACGCTATATTCAGAATACGGAATACGACCGAAGTGATTACCTTAAACATTGAAAATGTTGAGATAGATCAGACAAATGATATTGGTCTGGTAGTGCGTGCAGATGATGAGTCAATTATTTTTGTAAAAGATAGCTATATACATGGTGGTACGAACAGCAATGGTAGTTTTAGATTGCAAACCGACGGCATATCACTTACCATGGAAAATACGCTGGTGAGGGATTCCGGTCAGAGGTTTATCCATATGTTCACTCCCAATGCAGTTTACGGCCCTGTAAACCTTGTTAATTGTTCTTTTAATAATATTGATGGCCCTGTAATATATTACAGGTCGGCAGGGGGTGAAGTGGCCATCGGCACCGACGTAATGGTCGACCACGTTACCTTCAATAATATTGGAGGATCAGAAGGTGTGTTTAAGTTCAGAAACATGACGGGTGATATCGTTGTGAAAAACAGTATATTCAGTGATGTTGCCGGAACCATTGAAACGGATTTTGTAATACCGGATTATTGCTACGTCAATGGTTTTGAAACCGTACCGGAAGCAACCAATTCCATAGATGTTGACCCCGTTTTTGCTGATGTTGATAATCATAATCTTACCCTTTTGAATGCCAGCGAAATGATCGGCGGCGATATGCAAATATTAGGTGACCTGAGTTGGTACGATGATACATTTGCACCCGTTGTTTTTGAAAACCTGGAAAGGGTGGATGATACACATGTTCGTGTTGCGTTCAATGAAATGGTAGATACTAATACTGCTGCTGAAACAACTAATTATACTTTAAGCGGTACATTTGGTTTAACAGGCAACCCCACCAGTGCTGCTGTTGCAGATGATGCGATGAGTGTTTTACTGGAAGTGTCTGATTTAAGCACCATGGAGTTTAATCAAACGGTAGTGGTTACCGTTGAGAATGTTACCGACCTGATGGGCAATATAATAGATGAAAACAATGTTGCCACTTATACTTATCTGGATGAAACCCCACCCGTGGTAACCATGGACCAGCAGGAACTAAACAATGATGAAGGAACTTTTGCTGTGGCACAGAGCAACGAAACAGGAATGATTTACCTTGTGATGGAAGGGGAGGAAATTCTGACGATCGATGATTTTCAAACTGCCATAGATGGTTTTAAAGGCGCCAGCGCTATAGTGGAAGCAGCGGATACGGATGTAGAAATACCTGTTTCTGGTTTGTTGGTGGGCAATTATTTTGCCTATGCTGTCGACGACTATGATAATATTTCAGATCCAGGTGATAATCATGTAATTCTTTCTGATATCACCCCGCCTGTTGTAACACTCGAACCACAGGAAGTTACAAATGCATCAAGCGGTGCTGATATTACCGTTGCATCCAACGAGCCAGGTACGATCTATCTTATACTTGAAGGAGAAGCTGCAGCATCGGAAGATGATCTTCAGACCGCTGTTGCCGCAGGAAACGGCGCCATGGGAATGGTGGAATTGGGAGGCGATCCCGAAATTATTGTTTCAATGGCAAATGTTACGCCTGGCATGTACTATGCATATGCGGCGGATCTTTCCGGTAACATTTCTGATGTAAGCGAAAATGCAGTTACGGTAACGGAATATGTTCCCCGAATCAGATACTACACCGATGAGCAGACCACAGAACTGTCCACTGATATTATTTCGGCAAACGATGGTGATGTTTTTATTTTAACCACTGATGGAGGTGATTATGCTTTGGAAGCGTGGCACAGAATTAATGCCAAAATAACCATTATGGCCGACAGAGACCTGGTCAATCGACCTGTTATCAGCAATTACAGAGAATCAAGTACTTATCAGATATTCAGGTTGAATGCTGATGGGTCTTCTTTAACATTGAAAGGACTTGAATTGAATAGCAAAGAACATCCAACCTATCCTGTTAAGTATATGATCAGGGCAGATTCCAATATTGGTCGTTATTCTCTTGTGGTGGAAGATTGTCATTTCCGCGGTGCATTAAAGCCAACAGGTACAATTCTGAAAACATACGGAGGAACCTATGCCGACAGTATTATTTTCCGCGATTGTATTTTTGAAGATATGGAAGCGATCAGCATGACTGGTTTGTCTTCCCAGGATTCCCCGGAATGGGATAAGATGGAAATAACAAACTGTACTTTCATGAATATTCCTGAGCAGGTGATCGCTGTAAAAAGACAACCTTCCGTAAATCAGGAATTTCCTATCATGATTGATCATAGCACTTTTTATAATGTGGGAGCCGAAGATCAGGATATTATTGTTGCTGATTCTTTAACAAAGGTTACCGTTACCAATTCTATTTTCGCCAACTCACCTTCTCCAACCATTTTTGAAATTTATGGTGATGAAACCAATCAATCTTCCATAGATTATTTCAACTATTTTGAAGCGAACCTTCCGGTTGCTGAAGGAAGTGGTATTGTAGGTGAGAATGTATGGAACCATGATCCTCAGTTTGTCAATCCTGATGAAGATGACCTTACCCTTGGAAACATGGATCTGTATTCATTGGGTAACGATGGGTTGCCTCTGGGCGACCTCCGTTGGGCTGATGTTTTGGGTCCCAAAGTATTACAGGAAGTGCTGGCACTATCAGATTCTACCTTATTGCTTAGATTTAGCGAGCCGATCGATACAACTACTGCTATCGTTCCTGAAAATTATACCATGAGTGGGTCGGCGGGTTTAACCGGTCCTGTAAACAATGTGGAATTGTATAACTTCCATGCAGTAGTGGTTACCACTGGAAGTTTCATAGGTTTAACAGATCTTGAACTTGTTATTACCGTTTCCAACGTGGAAGATCTTAAAGGAAATGTGGTGGATGAACAGCACAATACTGTTACCTATACCATAGAACAGCTCATGCCGGTAGTTTTTGCCTCAGAACAGCAAGTAACCAATGCCAGCGACCAAACAGTAGTTGTTCAGACTTCTTTAGGATCAGGTTATGCTTATATCGTTTTGGATGGTGTGCCACAGGCAACACCAGATGATCTTGATGATGCAGTTGTCGCAAGCAACGGTGCCAAACAAGAGGTGGTTGCTTCTTATACCGATATAGAAATATCAACCTACGCCATTACGCCCGGAACATACTATGCATACTATGTGGATGCCTCTGGTAATATGTCGGAAAAAGGAGACAGCGAAATTGTTGTCACGGATGGTATTGCACCGGTTGTAAGCGCTGAAGTGCAGTCTGCAACCAATGGATATGAAAGCACGGTAATGGTACAAAGCAGTGAAGACAACGGGAAAGTATACGTCATGC
Source organism: uncultured Bacteroidales bacterium (assembly GCA_964390665.1). Taxonomy (GTDB): domain Bacteria; phylum Bacteroidota; class Bacteroidia; order Bacteroidales; family UBA7960; genus SKVR01. Next base: position 3,433 of record CAYMLS010000342.1, read on the forward strand.
TCGACGGTGTTCCCCAATCTACCCTCGCTGATTTTCTTACTGCGGTAGCACTCAAAAATGCCGGTGTGGCTGATGTTACAGATGCCGATACCGATATTGAAATTCCGACCGCAGGATTAGAACCAGGGATCTACTTTGCTTATGCCATTGATGCCGCCGGCAATATTTCAGAAAAAGGCAGCAATCCTGTTAATATCACCCTCGAAACTACTGTTGAATCATTAAAAGGCAATGCGATCAGAGTATTCGCCTTTAATGGAAAAATCATGATCTTATCGGATCAGGAACAAATTCAGCAGGTTATGGTATATGATATTATGGGTAGAAAAGTGATTGATGTGGAAGGTTTGCAAACCGGTTATCATACCACAAGTGTCAAAAATAATGGTATTTACATCGTAAAAGTGATCAATGATCATAACGAGGTAACAACCACCAAGGTTATTGTACAATAAACTTTTTATATGAAAAGGGTGCGGATGATTTTAATTTATCTGCACCCTTTTTATTGAAAGAATCAATTTGTTTTTCGTTATAAAACGGCGAAGATGAATATCTGTTCATTCGGGATTTCCCGCTTCACTGCTTTTTTGGTGAAAGACTGGAATGATCATGATAAAAGGATATCATTAAATACGTATATGAGTCCACTCCGGAAACTCGTTTTCGGGAAATTGCTGAAACTGTTATTTCCTTAACTGTTTGAATATTAAATATATAAATTGATGTCCATTCGTGTTATTTGTGGATAATATACTTTTTAAAGTGGACGCATAAATTGAAATTTAAAAAAACAAATATGAGAACTACCTGGATCGTTGTGCTTTTTTTCATAAGTTTTGTTTCTTGTCAGAACAATCCGGAAAAAGCCTTAAAAAAAGAAGTAAGATCAGCGGAAGAGACAAGATTAGATGGTCTTGTTGATCAATATATGGGTTTGCCTGCCATAACAGTAACTGATGCTTTTTCTGAACGAAGTGCCGGCACCCGGCATGATTTCTATTCTGAAGGCGATTACTGGTGGCCTGATCCTGAAAACCCTGATGCCCCGTACATACAACGCGACGGTATGAGCAACCCGGATAACTTTGTGGCCCATCGGCTTGCCATGGTTCGCATGAGCCGTATTGTGGGTGCCATGACCAGCCAATGGATTCTCACCGGAGATGAGCAATACGCCCTGGAAGCGATGAAACATCTGAATGCATGGTTCGTGGATGAATCAACCAAAATGAATCCGCACATGCTTTACTCGCAAGCCATTATGGGCAGGCATACCGGCCGTGGTATCGGTATCATTGACGGTCTGCATTTGGTGGAAGCGGCCAGGAGTGCACAGATACTAGCTGATGCATCTGCTGTAAACCCCGATGACATTAAAGTCATAAAAGAGTGGTTTAGCCAGTTTCTCAACTGGATATACACCCACGAATATGGTCAGGCAGAAATGGTTCATCCCAATAACCATGGAACCGTTTGGGCAGTGCAGGCTTCCACTTATGCATCACTGGCTGATGATGAAGAGATGATTCAGTTTTGTAAAACCAGATTCAAGGAGCACTTATTGCCCTCGCAGATGGCCCCTGACGGAAGTTTTCCGCTGGAGCTGGACAGAACCAAACCCTACGGATATTCGCTTTTCAATCTCGATGCCATGAGTTTACTGGCACAAATCCTTACCCTGGCAGGCGATGAAGATCTTTGGGAGTTTACGTTGGATGATGGAAGAGGTTTGAAAAAAGGACTTGAGTTTCTGTATCCTTATATCGAAGATAAATCTGCATGGCCCTACGATCCGGATGTTTTGTACTGGGACGATTGGCCGGTAAGGCAACCTGCACTGGTTTTGGGTGGTATTGCCTATTCAAATGAAGAGTATATTGAATTGTGGAAACAACTGGAACCTGATCCTGAGGTGACGGAAGTGCAGCGAAACCTCGTGATGCGGTATCCACTTTTATGGTTGCAAAATTAATGATGAGTCCAGTAAAAAAAGTATTTGTCCACAAATTTCCACAAATTTACACGAATT
>CAYMLS010000343.1:0-5436 GCA_964390665.1 uncultured Bacteroidales bacterium
TTTAAACTTATTGGTTGCGGATATGTTCCCCCTATGTGATCTAATGAACAATAACTGTTTTTAGCGGGAAGTTTCGTTACCCGGCTCTCCTTGAATTTCTTTTCACAGAATTGTTTTAACGGGTAATCGTATTTGAAAATCAAAAAAATATCAGATGATGACAAAAACCAAAGATTCAGTTTTGGCAGGTTTACTTTTTGGGGTGATCATGGGATTGCTTTTACTTTTCTTTTATGATATGCAGTATGCTGTTTACGGGGCATTGATCGCTGGTGTGAGTTTTGGACTGGGAGTCTGGTTCTTTCTTACATCAAAAAACATCAAAAAACAAACAGAGTTGAAACTGCAGGAAGGCGAGGAGGTGCTCTATGCCGACAGGGTTAACCATATTTATAAGGGTGAAGCCCTGGGGGGAATGCTTTACCTCTTAAAAGACAGGCTGCAATTTAAAGCCCACCATTTTAATGTCCAAAACCAAACGGTGGCCATTGCTTTGAGCGAAATCAGGCAAATTGATTTTTATAATACCCTGGGCATCATCCCCAATGGTTTGAAAATTTACATGTCCGAAGGGGAAACCGCCCGTTTTGTGGTCAACAAACGAAAAGAATGGAAAGCGCAAATCGAAAAGGCAAGGGATGGGCAGGAGTGAAATGAGGGAAACAGCAGTAAAAAATATCTAAATAGAGCGATCCATGACAAAATTTTTGTCATGGATCGCTTCATTTGGTTTTCATTTTAAAATGTTACTATTAGTGGTGTAATTTGGCAATGTTTAATTTGCTCTTTCACAGCGCTGTTAAGTGTTATCTGCAATGAATTATGGCGTTGGCGGTTGTTTGAGTTTATTTGCTAATCAGATCCAGGCAGCCCATCATCATGCCCGGTTGCATTCAAAACTAATCAGGGATGTTTTAACTGACCTTTGCCTGAACATTAGTTTTTAATAAGTTTTTTAATCACCTGGTTATCTCCTTCCCGGATTTTCAGAAGATAAATTCCTGCGGGGACCTGTGTACTGGTTCCATTAGCACCATCCCAACTGAATGTATTGGATTCGGTGGTATTTACCTGTTCTGAAAAGACCATCCGTCCGGAATAATCATAAATTGCGATTTCAACGATGGCGCTTTGCATCCGGTTGAAATCCACGAAGATTCTTTCTTTAAACGGATTGGGGTAAACCGATGCGTTCGGGGACGGAAAAATCCCAGGATTTCCCGAAACGGTGAAATCTGTCAAACTGCTGTCATTGGGAATAAATTCAACATCTATCTGCGTTATTACCGGGTTCATAGACATATATTCAATGGCCAGCATTTGAGTGCCCTCATTGGATCGTTGCCTGTCATCACCCGGATCGGTCGACAGAACAGAGAATTCAGCATCCAGGGGTTGGTTGATCTGAACTTTTAACACCTTTCCGTTTTTACGCAGCAGTGCTTCTGATTTATTAAGTTCAATGTCAGCATCTGTAACCATCTGCCAGCGCAGGGGAAGATATTCAAAACTTTGCTCAACGCGATCGGAGATGATGATCCGCTCCCTGTCCACCATCTCATATGAACGTACAGTTTTTCCAACAATGGGGTATAGTTCACTCATATCAACCTGTGCGAAAGCATAAGATTCATCGCTGTAAAAGTTGGTTATATCAGCAAAGCCATTTAATTCCTGCAACATGTCTGCCATTGTGAGTGTATTATGGCTAAAATTCTGAGTCCGGTAATAATCCCAACGTTGGCCTTCCCTGTCGTAATAGCCAGGGAGTGAATTATCTCCGCTTCCCAGATCCATTGCCCAGCGTTCTCCTTCGGCATCCAGCACAAACGTTCCGATGTCCATGTGAGCATGGTTCGTGTTTGGGGTTCCTCCTTTAAATCCCAGGTAAACAGCATCATCTTCCCAGCTGCTGTGAAATGCTCCAACCGCTGTTTCTCCGCTGCTGATAGCGATATCCAGTGGGAAATCCTCATGGCTAATATTTTGACCAGCATTATTGTACCAGGCTGCCAACAGTGCAAGAAAACGGTCAAGGGTATCCTCATTCATCAGGTCATGAGTTTGCATTCTGGGTAAATCTTTTCTTATGATGAGTCTTTCAAACCAGGCATAACCAGGCTCATCAAATTCGTAGGACATCCAAAACAGAACAGGTGAAAAAAACAGGGTTTTTTTTGAGTCACCATAATTAAAGTACAATCCTGTTGGTCCCGCTGTATGAATGTGGAAAAGTCCTGACTTACCCATGGGTTCATATCCGGGATCATTTTCCAAACCTTGCAAATTCCCGAAGGTGGTTCTCAAAGCGGAAAGAAACATGCCGTTGTAGGTTGTTCCATAGGCCCAATAGGTGGGGCCTTCGTGCCAGGCACCTTCTGGAATATAGCTGTTCATGGCCAGGGGTACAGACTGTACGGCGTTATCTACTATTATTTTTGCAGTATCCGGCTTTTCTTCTGCCAAAGCAAGCGCCAGCAAGGTCAACCCGCCGTTGCAAACCTGGTTCCAGTTATGAATGGCATCGACCCACCATCCGTTTTGATGATCTCCGTTGTAAGCCATTACACCTTCTCTTAAGCCATTTTTAACAAGGCCTGGAACAATTTCCGCTTTGTCTGCCTCTGTCAGGTAATCATAAACCCAGTCATACCCGATTCCGGTTAAAGCTGATATCTCACCAATATTCAGGAAATGGCTCGGTCCCCAATCGGGAAATGCTGCAGCTGCTTTGAGTTCATCCCTCACCCGTGCTGCATAAACAGTATCTCCGGTCATTTGGTACATCAGACCGCAGTTGAATACACGCAACATGGCATGGCGCCGCTGGTATTTTAACCTGGGATTATTGGGACCATCAAATTCGTATGCTATAAGGGGATCATTCAGAGCACTGTCTGCATAAAACTCAATAACTTCCATCAGGCTTTGAAACAAGGTATCTGTTTCCCAATAGGTTTGCAGTTCCTCCACCCTTTCCTGTGTTAGAATTAACCTGGGATGATCTTTCAGATTGGTGTAATCAGGTTCAGAACTAAGGGTTTCAGCGGAAATTAGATTTACATGAATCATCAGGCAAATCATACCCGTAAACAAAAGTGGTAATTTTTTTTCCATTTGGTTTTTATTTTAAAATGTTACTATTAGTGGTGTAATTTTATATGTGAGTCCAGTAAAAAAAGTATTTGTCCACAAATTTCCACAAATCCACAAGAATTTAATTGATTGAAATTCAGCAATATAAAACAAAACAAAATTTACACGAATGTCTAAAAACAAGTTTTTAGACTGTACTCATATGTGCCTGATAAAGAAAGCGTCAGATGCAAGGCAGGCCCAACGCAGTAATTGGCTTTTTCTTGCAAGCTCTAATTATGGTGTTGGTTTGAATAAAATCATGAGATTTTTTAAATGATTTGTTTTAAAAAAATTCAACAATAGATACCGATCTTGCCGGAAAGGTGATGCTCATACTTCCATTTTTCACTTCCGTTTCTTTTTCACTAAAACATCCCACAACATCAGGCATTTCCCCACAGGGTTCGTTGTTTTTTATGTTTCCTGTAAAAATGTGTTGTACAGCCTCAGCATTCGTTTTACCCATGTCAGATAAATGAATATCTGCTTCAATATCCTCTGAATAATGTCTGTTGATCACGTGCAGGTATACTTTGTCTGTATTCCTGGTGGCCAATACATCCAGGTAAGCAATGGTATCAACGGGTGTAATTCCACTCATTTGGTAATCTTGTTTATAAGTGGGGATGTTTCTGGTGGAAATTTTCAACAGTTCATTACCATGATGTCTGGAATAAAACCCGGTAACCTGGCCGGTAGGATAGGGGTGAGGATCAAACTCCATGGTTGGCGAAACCCTGATGCCGGTTATTCCCCATGATTTTCCTACGAGCATGGACTGATTTGCGAGGGCAACTTTATCTCCCTCACGCATAAGGGCGTGTATAAAACCGGCAGCACCCATCCCTTTTGTAAAATGAGAACCCAGTTGATCCTGATCCACCGAGTTTGTGCCCCACCAACCGTTCCAGTTCCATTCCGTTACGGCAACCGGGTAACCGGCGTCTTTCATCATGTTATAGACATTGTTATCAATCACCGACATCCCCTGATCATTGAATTCGGGAACAGCAACCCATGCTTTCCAGATATCTTCCCCGGTTAATGAATCTCTTGGTATTTCCTCCTCTCCCCTTAGTATCTTATTGATGCCCCATGGTTTGTAGATGTGATATGAGAGATAATCTATTTTGTCACCGAACATGTCTTTCAGCGGCAGAGTAATATCTTCTGAATTGCCATCTGCGATGATTTGAATATCGGGATCTATTTCTTTAAAAGCATTGATAAAGGCTTCAAGAATAGCAAAGTATCGGTCTTTTAATTCCGGATCTATCTTGCCAAATCTTTTTAATTGGCCATCCATAACCCAGGGTTCATTCGCTATTTGAATGTATTTAACGTTGTATGGTTCGGGATGTCCGTTTTTTGCCCTGATGGATGGCCAGTCGGGCATTCCTTCAGGAAGTGTTGCTCCTGTTTCAGCATTGCAATAAGCCAAAAGCCCGGCCTCATGCATAGCCGCTTCTTCAATGGATTTGGTGCCAAAGTATGCATCTCCAAAGTTAGTGACAAGCATCATTTCAGCATTCAGTTCTTTTGCAAGACGGCAGGCCTCGTCATATCCAAAATTATTGGTAACTGTATCACCCTCAATACCTACAAAAACGGGCCTTCCACCTTTTCTGCCGGGTACGTTATCGATCATGGTGGTCCAGTCCTGAAAATTTACATCTGTTCCTCCCGGAAATCGCAACAATGGGATATTCATTTCTTCCATGAGTTCGACCACTCCATCCTGTAATTCATGGCTACCCGGAACTAAAGCAGCTTCTGGTCCCCATTCACCATGCCAGCTTGGCTTTTCAAGAAACTGCCCGAAAATCCGGTTATCAACGGGAGCAATTACTTCATCATAAATAGTTATGTTGATCTTTTCTTCCGAAGGGTTGCAACCCGCCAGTGCAACCACAAAAAATACAAAAAATTTGCTGATGTTTTCCATTTTGAAAAAGTTTATAAGATATAAAACTGCATCAAATATAGGTCTTAATGAAGTATGAATTCCATGATTTTTGCGGGACAAATGAAGACAAGCAGATGACAAACATGTGTCATACTGAATGATCGGATTGTTAAGATGCTAAATCGCTGAGCTTTAAATTCTGAAACCCCAAATTATTTTTGTCATATCGAGGCAATCATATTGATGGTTTCACACGAAGGTTTTTGGTATGATTTATCTTAATTTTATGGGTAAAAATAATTCTGAACAAGAAATTAAACATTGTTGATTTTCTAATCATGAGTCCAGTAAAAAAAGTATTTGTCCACAAATTTCCACAAATTTCCACGAAT
>CAYMLS010000344.1:0-5427 GCA_964390665.1 uncultured Bacteroidales bacterium
GGTCATTTTTCCTTAAATATTCGGTGAGTTTCCTGGCAACAATTTCAGTTCGTTCTTCAATTACCAGATTGCGGTCGTAATCCCGGAGGTTGTACTCCCTGTCTTCAATTATATTCCCGTCTTTATCGGTTTTTCCATCTTCCGGTCGCCAGCCTTCCAAATCAACATTTAATCCAATTCGTAAAACCTGATAGGGAGCTAAAAAGCCATCATCAATTCCCTGTTTCAATGAATAGGTATAAATCGGGTCTCCAAAATAATCAATGTTTGAAACCTGTGCTGTCTCTTTGGGTGTGGCAGTTAATCCAATATGAGTAGCTGAATCAAAGTATTCTAAAATTTCTCTCCATGCACTATCGGCAGAAGCACTTCCACGGTGGCACTCGTCAATTACCACCAAATCAAAGAAATCGCGGGAAAACTCACGAAAAGCATCATTGTCTTCGTTGTAACCGGTCAATCCCTGGTACAATGCAAGGTATATTTCAAAAGATTTATTGATTTTCTTTTTTCGGATAACGGTCATCGCTTCCCCGAAGTGCTTAAAATCTCCTGTTACCGTTTGATTAATTAAAGCGTTTCTGTCTGCAAGAAATAAAATCCGTTTTTTCATTCCACTTTTCCAGAGCCGGTAAATGGTCTGAAAAGCAACATACGTTTTACCTGTTCCGGTTGCTAAAACAAGTAAAATCCTTTTTTCACCTTTTCCAATGGCTTCAACAATTCTGTTTATGGCAATTTGTTGGTAGTATCGTGGTTTTTTTCCAGAACTGTCAAAAAAGTAGTCTTGTTCCGCAACCGTAGTTTCGGTTTCTTCCTCTATTCCTTTTAGTTTCTTGTATCGTTTCCATAGTTCCTGAGGTGAAGGGAAATCGTCAATATCAATCTCTTGTTCAACTTTACCGTTTGAGGCAGTAAAATCATGCTCAAAAAATCCATCACCGTTAGAGCTGTAAACACAAGGAACATCCTGCAATAATTCCCGATATCCCAATGCTTGTTGAATTCCTTGTCTTACTGTGTGTTTGTTGTCTTTTGCTTCTATGATTGCAACAGGAATATTGGGTTTGTAGTACAAAACATAATCTGCCCGTTTTAATTTTCCACGGGCAAACATTTTTCCACGGATAAATATTTTTCCATCTGTTAATGCAACATCTTCACCAAGTTGTGTCATCTTATCCCATCCGGCTTTTTCAATCGCCGGGGTAATATATTTAGTCCGTATGTCTTGTTCTGATAAATCCTTTTTTGAAATCATAACATCATCAAATTTCCTGTCAAAATACTAAATTTCTTGCAGACAACGCGAGCGGGTCGGCAAAAAAAGCATGTGCCGTTATCATTATTCTGCCACAACTCTCTTGAGGGTGTAACTCACTGATTACAGGATAAAATTTCAAAAGATGATATTTTCCATACTCCCGGTGGTTTGTCCCCTGAAATGGCGTTTGGGTGTTCGTTGTGATATTTTTTTTAGTTTATATTTTCTAAATTATGCATCAAAAATAAGTATTTAATTGAAATTCTCAACGTTTTTAACACTCGTGTAGCAGGATAAATCATCCAGCATGTTACATGCGTGCACACTTATGACCGGAAAAACAAAAAAGGCGCCGTCAATAATAAAATCAACCGCGCCTTTTTATAAATTTTATGTACTCTTCATGCTATTGAACAGCAGAATAAAGCACCGGATCTTCCGCCATTCCATAATCAAGGAAGTGATATTCCGACCCTGCGGGTTGCTCTTCGGGAGCATAAAACCAGCTCCAGGGTGTTACGATACCCCTGCGGTTTACATTGTGATGGGGACCCAAAACACCTTTCAATGATCCGGTAACCTGAACAGTAACTTCATTCTCACCGGTCTGGAGATAGGGCGTGAGTTCAAACTCGTAGGGTGTCCAACCGATAATACCTGCCTGCTCGCCATTTACAATCACTTTTGCAACTGTACCATGCCATTCCTGCATGGCAATCTTATATTGTTTATCATCTTCAGCATCTATGGTATAGGAATACTGAACTCCTTCGCTGTAAAAAGGCATACCCTGGTCTTTCCACCAACCCAATGTGAGTGGTTGACGGGATCGTAGAACAAACCCCTTACTTGTTGACTCCAATGAAAAATCGCCCCGGATGTAAACCGGTTCCACTTCAGCGTGGATATGCATGGGTTGTACCGAGAGAGTGAGCTCGTTACGTCCGGGTTTTGTCAGTTTTGCAAGATCGATCACATGCCACGAATGATCCAGGTAGGTGCTGTCGGACATTGCTTCCACAGGTGTGCCATTGAATGTGATCTCGTAAAGATGCGACCATTCCACAACTGCCTGCAGGTGTTCGGGGGCATAACCATCTGTCACGATAAAAGTGTAAGTTGCCTCATAACCCGTTTCTTCGGTAAACCTTTCTCCCATGTCGATAATATTGGTACGATACTGAACCGCCACTGCCCAGGGATTGAAACCTGACCGTCCATAGCGTTCGATTCCGTTGATATGGAATGCTGAATCGGCAGCAGGGGAGAAGTACATTTCACCCAGTTCCTTGTCCTGCACCTTTAACTCCAGGTAATCGAGTGTTAATGCATTCAGGTGGGTGGGTTTTATGGTGGGATTGCTGAGTGGGGCGGACTGCCAGTTTACTTCTTTGGGTTGTTCTGGGGTATAACCGGAGGGTGCAGTTTCGTGCACAAAAAATAACTGACTTCCCGATGGGTTCAATGTTGTTTCTACAGTTGCCATCCCATCAGTGATCTCCGCATAATGGTCGCTGATCTCCCCGGTATGTGGATCAAGCACCGAAACTGCCCTTCCCGGTATGCTGAAGTTAATGGTTTCTTCATTTTCCAGATCATAATTTGTCCAGAAAATGAGTTGCCCGTCATCATAATGGCGGCGCATGTGATACACCTTGTTGCTGATGGATGCAGCATTTGCCATTTTAAAATCCTCTTCTTTTAAAACCTCCATGCTCACCAGTTCATCCAGCGATGAAACCACCTGCCAGTTAGATGAACCTTCAGCCAATTGTCTGATTTCATCATTTTCTTCGCCGTTGAGGTAGTTGGGTATATCAAAACTGATCACTTTTCCACCATTTAGGACATATACTTTCAACAATTCCCAGGTATGATCGTCGATGGATTCAAACCAGGGAGGCAAAATCACCACATCATAATCTCTTTCTCCTATCACAAACAAATTGTCTTGTACTTCACCATGATGCGAAATAATATTTTCAGCACCCAGATCGTATTCCAGTTGCATGATCTCGAAACGGTCGACCAACTCTCTGAAAGTATTTTCAATGGCTTGCATGGCGGGGTTTTTATCGGTGGGTGAGTAGTACATCCAGGCAGTGGCAGTGGGTTCAATGATCAGGGTATTGTTGATCTGTTGCCCATTGCTCAGTGCAAACTGCACCCGTTTAAAATATTGCGTGAGTTCGCCATAATCTTCCCAATATGGAGCATGTGTAAGGAAAGATTGGGGGAAATCCCCTTTTCTACGTCCTTTTAAAGTCATGTAAGAAAGGTGCTGATTTTGGAAGTTCACACCCAGCACTGCCTGCCAGTCACCCTGGCGTTTCATGTCATTGAAAGTGAGTTCCCATCCCGATCCGCCATAGGTTTCAGAAAGCGTTCTTTTGCGCCCCATCTGATTGGCAACTGATTTCAACTCTTTCACTGCTCTTACATTACCAAACTGATCGGGTCTTTCAGTAAATGTATTGAATAACATATCGATTCCCGGCATCTGATGCCAGGCATACATGGCCATGTTGTCGCCACCATGATGCGGGTTGGGCCATCCATGTTCCCAGTAATGCCCGGTCCAGGCAAGGTTATTGGATTCGGTATATTCGTACCAGGGCATTGCCCATCTTTCAATAAATAACTCGAGCAGCACCCGGTAGTAATGGTAACGAACCTTTTTAAAATCGCCGGTCTCCCTGAAAAGAGAAGGGAGGTGCATCCTCAGATCATATCCCCATTTTTCCTGGAATTCATCAAATAACACAGGGCTGTAAAAAACACCATTCCTGGCGCCACGGGGCGAGATATTGGGTTCATCGGTAAATACGCCGGGAACCAGTTCACCAAAATCTTCACTGGCAACCTCTTCGTATCCGGTCATGGTCACCTCAATGAATTTTTCTGTAACGCCTGGAATGAGCAGGTCAACATAAGAAAATCCGCCATACCATCCACTATCATCCTCGCGGTGCAGTCTCAAAGCATAAACATCATCGCCAGGCTGACCGGGCAATCTATCCAGTTCTTCGAATCCATCGGACGTTTCCTGAAGCACAATCAGATAATCCTCAAAATCCTGATCGATCTCATTACCCTGTGCCATGGAAATAGCGCTGGGTTGATTATGCGACCCGGGCATCTCTGCCTGCACATGTCCTCCTGCAAATCCACTCGGGAACGAGTTTTCATCGTAGATCCACACTTTCATGCCCATCTCACGGGCACGATCGGTGGTATAATCAAACAAATCAAACCACTCCTCAGAGAGATACTCTGTGATCAATCCAGGTCGGGGATGCACAAAAACCTGGGTCATGTTCTCATTAGCAAACGCTTTGAGTTGATCATCAATTTTTTCCCTGGTAACCACATCGTTCCATACCCAGAAAGGGGCGGTGCTGTATTCGGTGGGAGGATCCGGGAAATTTTCTTCCAAAAAGGCAAATTCTGCCTCAAACGCTTGTTCAGATTGATCTTCCGTACATCCATTTAAAGTCAGAAAAGGTACGATGAGCAATAAATAAAAACTCACTCTGCTGAAAAGAGAGTTGAGAATGAAATGAAAAAATACTTTGGTTTGTAAAGGCTGTTTTTTATCCATCATGTTTTTGATTGTTTGGGTAAAATAAAAATAGGTCAGGTATTAACAATGATAAAAATACGGATATTTTATCCTTTGCAGGATTTATATTTTGACTTTATATTGTATTTTTTGATACTTTTTTCAGGTCTGATCATACCCGGGCATCTGAATAATAACTGATTAAAATGTGTTTCTGGTTCGTCAATATTTCCGCAGGTATCACCTATACGCAGGACTGATAAAATCTGCGGTGAATGGAACTTGTTTGTTGTCAGTAAATTAAAACAATTTCACCCGACCTGCATGGCAGCGTTAATCTGAAAATAAAGATTATCCTGAAATTTTACCGGACACCCATGTAAAATTAAGAATATTTTGTTTAACAGGGAATTGGGATGATCAAACAATTGCGTGAAACTATGGAAAAACAACAAAAGAATCTTCATCCATGTAGAAATGGTGGGTGTTTTTATTATCCGGGAGGGCAGTAGAATGAATGTGCAGCATTCAAAAATCGGAAAACGATTTTATTTAGTGTCAGCAAGAAAACCCACGATTTTATCTGTGCTTGATAAAGAAA
>CAYMLS010000345.1:0-5397 GCA_964390665.1 uncultured Bacteroidales bacterium
CCGAACCAACGGGATCCCTCCTGGCGTCGGGATGACAGGGGGGCATGGGTTGATAGGGAACAGAACCATCCAACAATCAAACCATCCAACAATCCTACCTACCACATCACCCCAGAATAGATCCTCCCAGATTGACAAGGAAATAGAGCAGGGCAATGATGCCAACCACCATAGATAGTGCCCAAATGAAACCAACGGTGTCTTCGCGGTTCCACTTCAGCATCTCCCACTGGGTTCCGGGAAACATTTTCCTGTCATCAAAACGATGTGGGTTGGCATAGGATTTTTCAAGTTCTATACGATCCGCTTCTTTGTCTTCCTGTACCTTTGTTTTCATTTTTGCAAAAAACCTGTCGAGAACAAGTCGCTCCTTTTCTGTATGTTGCGAAGCAAAACTGAAAATAAAAATGATCATAAACGGAAAAATGGTCCTGATAAGCAACCTGATGGTTTCATTCACAGAAAAAACATTTTCAGAGAGATCAAACCCCAAAGCATCGATCAGTACCAGTTCAAGGCTGATCAATCCGTGTCCTTCGATTTCACCGGTTTCGGAATTGACCGATATGCCATGTGTCCAGAAAATTCTTTTACCACCAATATCATACGTTCTTACAAAGGTTTCCCCTTCGGCGATCATGCCCGGCCTGGGTATATCTGTTTTATCGATCGCGGGCAATCCCTCCCATTGTTCAATTTCTTTTGCCCGCATCTCCACATCCATAGGGGTGGCAACGTATTGTCTTTCAACGATTTTTTGACCGGTACGCTTCAATAGATAGTCGTTGGTGCGCAACCCGGGGAAAACTGTCGGCAAGATCATAGGAATAAGGAAAAACAGCAATAGTGTAAACAAAATGGAATACCAAACCGATCTTCTGTTGGTTCTTCTCCAAAGAATGCCCATCCAGAAACCCGCGGAAAAAACAACCCCCCATTCCCAGTGCATCTTCAACTGGTTGAAAAGCGCATCAGCCTCCATCACAATGAGGGCAGCAAACACCACGATAAGGGTACCGAATATCCGACCCATGGTCACATAATGCTTTTCTGATTTTCCGGGCACCAGGGGTTTGTAGATATTGCTGGTGATGACACCCGATGAAGCGAGCATCATCATATCTGCTGTGGAAAGCAAAGCAGCAAAAAGTGCCACGATCATCAAACCGATCAGCCCCATGTCCAGCGGCCCTAACAGCGCTCTGGAGGCATAACCCCACAAAAAGTCGGGATCAGCAACAGCATCGCTATACAGCAAAACGATCGCCAGTGCGGTAAGTCCCCAAAACACAGTGGTAATTCTTTTCAGGTAAGTTCCGTAAGTGAGACCGAAGCGGGCGGCTCTTTCATTTTTTGCTGCACCTGCTGCCACCAGTTGATTGGCACCTGCTGCCACATTGATGGTGGCCATGATCCCCAGAACGATAATGTAATACCATGTAAAATCAATAGAACTCGGAGATCCGAATATTTCAAAATAGGATTCGGGTAACTGCTGGTGCAGCGACCGGAATGCCCCCATCAATCCATCACTTCCAAAGGTTTTGTTGATCTCTATAAAAGCAAAGGGCAACAGGATCAACGATAGAATAATGATAAAAACACCCTGAAGCACATCTGTGATAAACGCTGCTTCCAGCCCTCCGGTAACCGAATACAAACAGATGACGATCACCGTGATCCATATAAACAAATTTTTGGGTATGTGTGAATAGTTGTTTCGGGGATTCATGATCCTGAGAAACTCCATCTCTTGCTTCTCACTTTCTGAGAGGGATGAAAAGTCTTTTGCCCTTAACTGATCCAGGCGAAGTGCATGGAGGTATTCTCTTGTCTCCTCGCGGGTAAGTTCAGAATCAGCGGCAATGGAAGAGATTTGTTCTTCTGAAGGATTGCTGACAATCTCAATCCTTACTTGCGGCAGTTCTTTGGGTGTCATGATCAATACTGTTTTGGTCATCACGATCAGTCCCACCGTAATCAAAAGCATCATACTAATGCTGGCCATCAGTGAATAAACCCCGGCAAGAAATTTTGATGCATATCTTTCAGAAAAATAATCGCCCATGGTAAGCACCCTCAGCCTTCGGTACCATACACCGGTGAGCCAATACGAGGGTGTGGCGAAGAGCATCATCAACGAGGCCCAAACACCCGCTGCTCCGTTATTGGCGGTGGTAGTGGTTACGGAAGGTCCTGTATCTGACGAGGTAGCCTGTCCGAAAGCGGCAAACAACTGCACGATCTTGCCGAATTTGCGCCCACCCATAAAAAAATCTTCCTGATCTTTTACTTTTGACATCACCCAGAAACCAATGAAAATAATGGCAATAAAAAATATTCCTATTACGATGAGATCAAGAATACTAAGTCCGAACATGTTTTATTTTTTGTTAGTGATTTTATAATATGATGTATTTGTTTATTTCAGGTCTTTCAGAAACTCGTTTCGCTGAGGGGCAACAAATTGTCTTTCCCGGAAAATATATCCCAGAGAGGATACCCCCCGGGGATACCAAAAACCTGTCCAACGCCTGTAACCTCCTTTTTGATCTGATTCAACTCCGTCGTTATAGGCAAAGTTGTTGTTTTCGTTCCAATGATATGTATAATGTGCCGTGGAAGCTGGTATATCATACCAGTATCCGGCAACAATATCTGATACCATTACCTTGCTGAACCATGTGTCTGGTTCGTCAGAAGAGAGTGTGATGCCGTATACTTTCCTGCTTTTTTCAAATGCTTTTTCATAACTGTTTTTCAATGCATCCACAAGATCATCAAGTTTTTCCGATTGAAAACCAGCCAGTCCGGGCAGGAACAATCCTTCACCCAAAACCACACTGTGCTGCTCCCATCCCTCAAAACTCTCCTCAAGGGAAGCAGGCAGGTACCCATATTTCTGATACGCTTCCAGCAAAGTATTGATCACGATATCCGCCTCGCTTCTGTATTTACTGGCCTGCTTTTTTCTCAGGGTCTCATTTCCCGGATGAGAATATCCATCGCCATAAGCAGAACCGGTTCCATCCTCCACATCAGTTCGGTAATCCTTCCGGGTATCGCGGTAAGGTATGAAAAGTTGTTCAAACATATCGGCAGCCACAAGGTATGCCATGGTTTGTTTCACCCCAAGATATGTATTTTCAGGAGATCTTTTGATCGCATCAGACTTATCGTAGGTCGTCCAGCCAAAACCACGGTCTGCAAGACCGTTATCATTGGTATCGCGGTTGAGCACCGAATAAAGCAACACATCAAGGGTTCCAAGGTGAGAACGAACAAAATCATCATCTCCGGTAAGTTTCCAGTACCAGTAAAGCATAAGGGCAAAATTACAGTTTTCCTCCACTGCCATGTGTGGTCCATACTGGTAGTCCGACTGAGGGGAAACATTTGGCTGGTCTCCTACATCATGGTAAATGAAAGGCCCATACTCTGAAGCACTCATGCCTTCCAAATGCTGGCTGGCACGAGGATTATCGCTGTCTTTACTCACAACTACCTCTTTACGGGCGATGTAGTCAGTCCAGGTTTCCAGTTGCAATTTCAAGCGCCAGGGGGCAAAAACCGCCATCAATTCCGTTTCATGTGCCACATCAACCGTATTGAGGTGACGGAAACGCCCCTCCACAACAAAAAATGAGGGTTCATTATTTTCATTTCTCAGAAAAAAGGTATTGGCCAGATCGTTCCGAAAGGTAAGCGCCATCACCCATTTTTCTTCCGGGGTTGTAGAAGACCGGGTGATTATCTTTTCAAAATTCTGAGATGCCTTGATCAGTTCATCGGCATGCTGAGTGGCAAAATCCACAACTTCATTGACGTTTTCCCAAAAGTTCAGATAATAAAACTGAAGGGGTTGATTGTATTTTTTGTCGGTAAGCACCACACCGTCAAAACAGGTGGCGTAAATCAATGTATCACGGGTGGTATCACCATTTTTGATGTCCAACGGCGTTGACAAACCGTTGAAACCCTTATGCGAAAAATGGCGCTGACCTTTTTCCCGGAGGGCACTCAGCATATTTTTGGTGTTTCTTTGTGAGTTATCGGCAAAATACAACTGGTGGGTGTAGTTCTCCCATGCCCAGTTGCGAAGCATAAAATCAGCAACAGGCTCCACAGGCCGTTTTCTGAATCCTATTTTAAATTCACCCTGTTGCGCTTCTCCCGTTTGATTGATCACATCAACCATAAAATAAAAGGCAGGCACAATTTGTTTTTTGATGTTTTGGATATCTTCCAGGTTATCGGAAGGGGTGAAAGGAGAAACCAGGGTAAAGAATACTTTGAAACCACCAGGAGTTTCACCACTGAGTTGCAAACCGGTCATGCCCATCCGGGCTTCCTGGTTTATAAAATATTGCATGTCAGAAGGTGCCTGAGCGGTACGAAAACAGAACTCACCTTCGGAGGTTTCAACGGATATCAGCAGCTCTGTCAGCTCATCCAGATCAAAACCCATCGCTCCCGTATGCACACCGGCATCTTTGAAAGCAGGACTCAAAGAGAAGCGACTACCCATGCGGCTGGTGAGGTAGGTTATTTCTGTGGTGTCGGTCAGTATCTGCACCGGTACGTCATCATCTATCACAAAGGATTGAGCAGTTCCATATTGGATGAAAACCAATAAAGAAAAAATGAACCAGGAGGATAAAAAAACTTTTTTGATCATCATATGAAGAAATCTCATTATAAATATCCTGCAAAAATAGAGTTTAAAACACGGTGCAACAGGTAGAAAAATCTCAAACTACCTGAATTATTTGCTCAATATATGGGGGAATACATCCCTCTTCTGGCATATAATACCGCTCATAAAAATGCATCAAATGACTGATTGTAATGCCTTTAATCAAATAAAACCTACACCTGCACATGTAGGTAACATGACAATGGTTCTTAAAATTACATTTCTGTTTACATACTTGATTTAATAATTGTTATTTTTACACTTATTTTTATGACCGACCACAATGTGCTTAAATTTCGTTGGCATTGTGGTGCCAAAAACCCGGGATGCCCGGCACTGAAATCGGGGTCTCCAGCAAGAGAACAAAAATTAGATGATCAGAATACCCCAAATGGAACATCGATAAAAAGTCGATTTTCAGAGAAAAGAACACAACTTTTTTGATAGAATGACAAAAAAAGAGTAAAATAAAGAATATGCCTGAAACTCACGTAGCGAAAACATCTCAAGAGTGAATGAACCGGGTCATGCAAGTTCATGAACCCCTTTCAGGAAATAATGGTGAATAATAAACCTAAGTGGGTTCCATTCAAACAATTAAAACAAATTCATTAGAATGAATATATTTTTATAAACCCAAACGATTAAAAAAAATGGAAAATCATAACAGATTAACAGGTCGGTTGCCCAAAGTGGGAATA
>CAYMLS010000346.1:0-5350 GCA_964390665.1 uncultured Bacteroidales bacterium
ACATATGAAAAAACAACCTACTATACTACTATCAATATTGACCGTTTTCTGGTCCTTTTTTAATCCGCTTTATGCCCAAACGGGTCCGTCTTTTCCCGATCAGGATTCATTGCGTGTTTTTGTAAATTCTGGTTTGAATCAAATACTGTTCAATGTGGAGGACGAAAATGCTGTTTCGGTATCTGCTGTTTCATCTGATCCTGCCTTACTTGAAATAAATGAAATTTTTTATGAAGAGGGAGACCAAACTACTGTCATCGAAATTACAGAGAAGG
Source organism: uncultured Bacteroidales bacterium (assembly GCA_964390665.1). Lineage (GTDB taxonomy): Bacteria > Bacteroidota > Bacteroidia > Bacteroidales > UBA7960 > SKVR01. Next base: position 276 of record CAYMLS010000346.1, read on the forward strand.
GAATTACAGGAGTTGTGTCTGTTACCATTACAACACAAACCAATGATGGAAGTTCTGAAAATACCTGGGATATCCACATAACCAATTACAATAACCCTGGTATACAGTTCGAGGTTCATGACATTGTTTTCTGGCAGGAAGCCATACCACTAACAGAATCACCTGTTTTTGATACAATTATACAAACCGGTGAAGGCCCCTACGAGCATTTGAATTACGACAATATACCCCTCACTGTAAACATGGATTGCAATGATTCTCCTCCTTGTACAGGCCACGATTTCTTTACTTCTTTTTACAGAGGATATCTCGTTCCCCCTGCAGATGGTACCTACCATCTGTATATCCAATCGGAGAACAGGCATATTTTATTTTTTAGTGATGACGAAAACTTTGATGGTGCCGAAATGGTGGCAGCCAGGAGCGAAAATCATGGTAATATCGGGGAGGAAACAGGGAATGGTACTACCCGGTCTGTTCCTCTCGAACTGGAAGGTGGGAAAGTCTATGCCATGTATGGTACGCAATGGATTATTCATAACACTTACGGAGGATTGCTATGGGATGGACCCGGAATAGAAATGGAATTCATTCCCGGCGAACATACGATGCCCCTTTTTGATGTACAAAAACCTTCGTCCCCCCAAAACCTGGATATGCTTTGGCGTGGTTCTTCTGAAATCATGGTCAGTTGGGATTCTTCATCAGATAATAATCAAGTAGAAGGGTATAATATTTATGTAAACGGCTTGAAAAACAACGAATTACCCATAGACGATACATCTTATCTGATCGAAGGACTCACTCCGGGAACAAATTATGAGATCATCATAACAGCTCAGGATAAAGCAGGCAATGAATCTTATGTCAGCAATCTGCTGTATGCCCAAACACATATAGCAGACGATGCTCCTCCCAGTCCACCCAATGAACTTACCCAGATTGCTGCTACCGGTTTGGCTATGCATCTGCAATGGTCGGGTGCACAGGATAATGAAACAGAAGTTATAGCGTACAATATATACATAGATGATGTATTGTATAACACTGAGCAACGGATTTTTGACGATGAGGTGATCATTTATGGTTTGATGCCCGAAACCAGCTATGAAATAAAACTGGAAGCTTTCGATGCAGGTTTTAACCCTTCTGAATTAAGTCAGCCTTTCGAGGTCGCTACCACAGTTTTTGATCCATTGGGAGAATCCCTTGGTGAGAAAAGGGGACGTATTGTGATTCATGATGAAAATATATCCTGGAATGAGGGAATCGGTATTAATGGGCCATATTCCAATGGAGACATGGTCAATGATCAGCAAATCAGAGATCTGGTCAAAAAAATGGGTGCCGGAACAATTCGTTGGGGGGCCATAGACGCCAATTCCAAATCTTTTGCGCAATCTACTGGTACTGGCAAAGAGAATACATATGCCCGCATGCTCGACTTTGCCATGGAACTGGATGCGTTTTTCTCTCTCACAGTAGGTGTGGAACCGGGTATTGATTACCGGACCGATCCTGATACTTTTCTGCATCTGCTGGAGTATCTTGCAGGCGATGAATCAACTACATATGGGGCCATAAGAGCAGCAGAAGGATTTACCGAACCACTTTTACAAAACAGTAAGGGGATACTACTTGAGTTCGGAAATGAAGTGTGGGGTGGAGAGGCACACAATGCTGAATTTGAAGGTGGATATGAGGTATATGCACAATGGGCAAGGGATATGTCTGAAGTGGTTAAATCTTCACCTTATTATGATCCTGAAAAAATTACTATGGTATACAGTGGGCGATATCCGCACCCAAGCAACAGCTATGGCGTCAATACGCAAGTACTGACTGGTGACAGAGGGGAGATCAGCTCTCTCGGAGTATCAGGATATCTAGGGGGAAATCTCAGTTACGATCCGGAAATACCTCAGGGGGAAAGTGAACTTGACTATTATAAAAATGGAATAGAGCGTTCTGCTTTTAACATGGAGGGATTTGTTCTCACTATGAAAGAATCCTTGCAACTTACCGGTACACTCAAAAGCTTTTACTTGTATGAATCGAACATGACCACATCTTCATACAATGGCAGATTCGGGCAAGCCATTACCATGACAGATTACATGGCTGGCTCCATGCTTTACGGTTCTGTCGTTCCAAGTATATTCCATCTTACCGGAGGACAGTGGCGAATAACAAGACCTTCTGAAAACTATCGCGAATTACCCCTTTTTACCACCGCTCAATATTTTAACCGGTTTTGTAAAGGGCATATTCTCAAAACTGCATTTATCTCCAATAATGTAATTACCAATCACAACGACCAGGCGATTGATTGGGAACCTGTTGGCGCCTATGCTTTTAACAAAGGTGAAGATTTTGCTTTTTTGCTGATCAACCGCGATTTTGAAGATCAGTATACTATCCAGGTAGACTTACCGGAATCCTTCAACCTAAATTCCACTGCCAAAATGTATACAATATGGAACAATGATTTCAGTTCCTATGATGCATACATAGATTCCACCGATATTACATTATCGGATGGCATGTTTGTTAGTGTTCCCAAACATGCCATGATCCTTATTGCTTCTCAGGGAGACGACCCTCAGTTCACTCAACTGCCTCAAGGTTATTTTGAAAGAAAAAGACCGGATCATCTGGAGGTATTTACCGACGGAGATGGCAACATTACAGAAGACAAGCAATCGGTACTTATTACCGCTGTTGTTACACCTGACGATGCCTTCAGCACTGCAGCCATTTATGATATTGTTGAAAATACCACCGAAAGCAGATTGTTTTTCCTTTCGGGAAACCGGCTCAGGATCACAGGGTCGGGCATTGAAGGTGATGAGGGGCATCTGACCATCAAGGTATATGCTGCTGATAATCAAGATCTGCAAGAGACGATCACCGTAAACGTAAGCAATCAGGGACCCGTATCTGTTGACGAGATAACGAAGGCAGAGAAAGATTTTTACTTTCCCAATCCCGCCCGGAAAATGGTCCATATACTGGATGATATTTCAGAAAATGCCATGGTGGAATTATACGATATTAACGGGCGAAAAGCGCTGAGTCATTCTCTGTCAGATGGTTATTCCATAAATCTTGAAGAACTTGATCCAGGAATGTATTTTATTCAAATTCTGTTCAGAGATGGTACCGTTAGAAAAGGTAAATTACAGATCAATTAATATGAATAAAATAATAGACCACGAAAGTCTTTAGTCATTTAGCAGTAAAGATATTAATTGTTCATATTTAGCGGTTTGGCAAGAGATAAAATTGTTTTCATGAACTTACTGAACCAGGACTATACCTAAAAAACATGATGTTTTTACAAACCGAATCCCGACGAAGTCAGTTTGGTAAAACGAGTTTTCAAAGCGTATAAACACAAATAAATTTAAAATATATAAATTAAAATCACATGATTAACAAAAGCATTATTACCATTGCAGCATTAACAGGAATCGTTGGTTGTAATCAGGTAGAAGAGGCACCTATAAAACCAAATATAATTTATATCATGGCGGATGATATGGGTTACAACGATCTGGGATCTTATGGTTCGGAACTCATCAAAACACCCGTTTTGGATGAAATGGCAGAAAATGGCATGCGATTTACGCAACATTATGCAGGTACATCAGTATGTGCTCCTTCCCGCTCGGTATTGATGACGGGTTTGCACTCCGGAAACACACCTGTAAGAGGAAACCGTCAGGTGTCACCTTCAGGACAAATGCCCCTTCCCGAAAATACGGTAACCATTGCATCTTTACTGAAAGAGCAAGGATATACCACCGGAATGATCGGTAAATGGGGACTGGGTGTTACAGGCACTACGGGTGAACCTGATAAACATGGATTTGACCATTATTTCGGATACCTCGATCAGGTACTTGCCCACAACCATACACCTGAGTTTTTGATCCGGAACGGAGAGAAGGTATTGCTGGATAATGTAGTAAAATATCGCGATAGCACCGAATGGCATAAAGGATTAGGCAGCTACCCCCTGGAAATGAATGAGTTCTCACAATATCTTTTCACAAAGGAAGCTCTTGAGTTTGTCGAAAACAATCAAAATGATCCGTTTTTTCTTTATTATCCCGTTATCATACCTCATGATAATGGCGAAGCATTGCCTGGTAAAAGATATTCAGAAGTTCCTTCTTTCGGAATATATGAAAACATGGACTGGACAGAAGAGGAGAAAGGTTATGCCGCCATGATCACTTACCTTGATGAGGAAATTGGGAAATTGCTTGATAAACTGGAGGAACTGGATCTGGATGAAAATACCCTTGTGATCTTTACAAGTGATAATGGAGGGCAGTCGCCCGGCAGATTTTTTGACATCAGCAATTATCCTTACAGGGGCATCAAAAGGCAACTTTACGAAGGAGGAATCAGGGTTCCGATGATCGCCCGCTGGACAGGAACCATTGAAGCGGGCACTGTTTCTGATCATTTATCTGCTTTCTGGGATGTAATGCCCACCTTGTGCGAAATATCAGGAGTTCCAATTCCTGAAAATACAGATGGAATTTCTTTTTTACCTGAACTGACAGGGAAAGAACAAACCCAGCATGATTATCTGTATTGGGAGTTTCATGAACAGAATAAAAAGCAAGCGGTTAGGAAAGGCCCCTGGAAAGCGGTAAGAAATAATGTCGCCCAAAATCCTTTCGGCCCCGTGGAACTTTACAACCTCGAAACGGATCCCTCTGAAAATACCGACATTTCTTTTGTGCATTCGGAAATTGCGGAAGAATTAACTGAACTCATGGACAACACAAGAACAGATGATCCTAACTGGGAGTTCTAAGAACGACATTGAGCAGTAAGATCGTGTATTCATGTCCTTTTTAGCATAATGGGGCGGATCTAAAACATTGCTTTCGGCAAACGCTTATTCATTAGAATTTTTCATATATGATCATCTACCCCGGCAGGTATTGCTGATCATACATTTTCCAAAATAAAACACATACTTTATTGTCCGGTAAAAATCTGATAAGGCAATTTTGATTGTTTAGATTCCTCACTTCACTTCGTTTCGTTCGGAA
>CAYMLS010000347.1:0-5343 GCA_964390665.1 uncultured Bacteroidales bacterium
GTTCTGTGAGAGGGGGGAGGTGAAATTCCTCCTTCCTACTCGACACGTAACCGTTACCCAACATACTAAAAGAGACAGAAGTACAAGAAATGAAACAAAAGGAATTGAATAAAACCAACCGCACAAAGCAAGAGTTTGGCAAGCCCCAACGCAAAAGCCGTCCCTTCGCTTGCCAAACACATGCTTTCTTGCCACCGCTAGGACTGACAATCATATTGATTATCGTATTGACAAAAAATTCATTTGGACAAATTGAAACTCCAAGATCACCTAAGGTGTCCACATTTGAACAAGTGAATATAAATAAGACACCAACATACAAAACACCCGGACAAAATAATTATCAAAGAAACAACGGAACAGCGATTTATGAAAATGACCTGAAAAAGCAACAAGCAAGACAACAAATGATTTATGAAGTCAGGCGGGAAGCAGAAATGGCAAATTCGAAATCTACGGTTAGTTATGAGTTGCCATCTTACGAACATATTCCTGCAACTAATCATTATAAGACTGCATTTGACGAACTTGTTGAAATGATTGATACAAACTATTCAGTTCAAAGAGCAAACTTCATTGTTGAAAATGCTTTCTATGAAAATCAAGGCAGATATGAAAGTTTTGATAACCTCATTTCTCAAATCGGACAATTCCTGATTTGGAAAATGGAAGAACTAAATTATGACCAGAACAGCAACCTTGCTAAAAACTTAATCCTGTTTCAATTCTTTTCTGACACACTAAAAATTAAATCAAAAAATTTAGAACACCTGCCATTCAGATATGAATTTGATGATTACATGGGACATAATGACTGGGCGAACATGTTTGTGGAGAAACTTTTGCGAACCAATAAAGGACAATGCCATTCATTACCGTTGCTCTACCTGATTTTAGCAGAAGAAATCGGGGCTAAAGCACATTTGGCATTTTCACCTAATCATTCATATATAAAATTTCAGGACGATAATGGAAAATGGATAAATGTAGAACTCACCAACGGAATGCTGACAACAGATGCTTTTATCTTACAATCCGGTTACATGAAAGCGGAAGCATTACAAAATAAAATCTACATGCAACCATTGACAAAGAAACAATTGCTTTCAGAAATGATGGTTGATTTGGCAAAAGGATATTCAATAAAATTTGGATATGATGAATTTGTGGAACAGGCTATTGAAAAAGCAATTGAAATCTATCCAAATAATGTTTTTGCCCAAATGGTAAAGTCGGACTACAGAACATTACATTTCTTTTATGTTCAAAGACAAATCAATGTGCCACCTGAAAGAATACATGAATATCCCAAAGCAAAAGAATTGCTGGACAAGATGTATGAGCAATATGAAATAGTCGATAATCTCGGTTATGAAGAAATGCCATTGGAAGATTATGAAAAATGGCTGAACTCATTAAATGAAGCAAAACAAAAACAGGAAAGCCAGCAAATGATTTTAAAACTTAACAAATCCGTAGAATTTAGAAGATGAGAATAAATTTGACCTTAATATTATTGTTTCTGTTTTATCAATTTTCGGTTGCCCAAACGACACAAGAAAATTATGAAATAGCATTTGATGAATTAAACTGTATGCTCAATGAAACTTGTGAATCAAGTTTTAAAGAATCTGTTTTTATTGTCGAGAACGCGTACAATAATAACACGTTAGACAAAGAATATTTCGATAAGCACATTCAAGTATTGACAGATTTAGCAAAACAATTAATTGTTTCAAGGGAACTGATTTATGATTTTGAAGACAAAGAACAGGTTGAAAAATATGCAGCCCTTTTCAGTGTAATGACGGATACAATTCCAATTCAACTGGACTCAAACCAAATATTAATGTTCCCACCGTTTACCTATGACTTCAATGATATTTGGGGACATTCCGACTGGTCTAACATGTTCGTAACCAAACTGCTCGAAACCAAACAAGGGAATTGCCATTCTTTACCTTACCTCTATAAAATACTATCGGATGAAATTGGGGCAAATACACACATTGCAGTTGCTCCTAATCATTTTTACATCAAACACCAAAGCAAGGCCAATGGTTGGTACAATACAGAATTGACAAGCGGGATATTTCCGATTGATGCCTGGTTAATGGCTTCGGGATATATTCACTTGGATGCTATTGTAAACAAACTGTACATGGAAGCATTGAACGAAAAGCAATCTATTGCACTTTGCTTGATTGACCTTGCAAAAGGATATGACAGGAAAATGGGATTAATGGCTGACTATGAATTTATCCTGAAATGTTGTGACACCGCTTTACTATATTATCCACATTATATAAACGGACTTCTACTAAAAGCCGAAACAAAAAAGAAGCAATTTGATGCATTGATGGAAAAGCATTATGCAGAATATCCGGCAGACATTTTTTATCTACCTGATGCAAGGCAACTTTTTAGTGAAATGACAGAATTATATTCAAAAATTCATGAACTGGGATACAGGAAAATGCCGGAAGAAATGTATTTGGACTGGCTGGTATCTCTGAAAGAACAAAGAAGTAAATACGAAAACAAGTATATTATTAATTTTAACATCAAATCTAATTAGAATGAAAAAGACGCTACTATTTTTTGCAGTTTTACTTGGGTTTATTTCACTCAATGCACAAGACAATCCTTTTGCAGTACTTGGCTATGAGCCTAAAATCGCAACATTAAGCAACGGGCAATTTAATGAATCATTTGACAATGACACTATTGTTCAAATTGGTTCAGTGTTGTTTAATACAAAATCAAAAAAGATTGTTGCATTTGTTGTTACCGACACAATGTATTCAGAAGCAACATTGGAACCTGATATTGTGAGCCGGTGGATTTCGCCAGACCCTCTGGCTGACCATCCAATGCAAATTGGGCAATCACCTTACCAATATGCCTGGAACAATCCTGTTTACTGGACTGATCCTGATGGAAGATGTCCGTTTTGCCCTTGGTTGGATGCGGTTGTAGATATTGGTTTTGTAATCTATGATGTAGGTGAAATTGCTTATGATTATGCGACTACTGGAGAAGTTGACCCCGTTTCTGTTGCTGCATTAACTGCCGATGTTGCTTCAATTGCAATTCCTATGACAGTTGGTGGTGGATTAGCTGTTAGAGCCGCAGCAAAAACTGCAAAAACAATTAATAAAGTTGATAATGCTGCTGATGTTGCTAAAACGGTAGATAAAGCAAGTGATGCTACTAAAGCAACATCAAAATCAGATGGGGCAAGATTTGTTGGAGACACAGACGGAAAGGTTATTGATACGAAAACAACACCAAAGGGAAGTTATGACCAACCAGATGGAACTCGAACAGATGTATTACAGCAGAAATCTCATTATGATAAAAATACTAAACAAAATCATGGGACTTCTCATACTCACGAAAAATATAAAAATGTTGACCCTAAAACAGGAAAAGTTAGAGAAGGAGTAAGTCAGAAGAAGACTCACAGACCAACTTATGAGGAAGTTAAGAATATTGAAACAGGTAAAGCTAAAAAGAGATGATTACTTATAAAAATGATGACCTCAATAAAATAATAATAAATGAAAGTTTTATTGAAAAAATAGAATGGTTAAATAAAGGTAAAGACTTATCTTTTTCTATTGACTGGTGTGGGCAAGAAGATTTAGCTGATGAAATAGATTTTTTAAATGTTAAAACAAATCTAATATTTAAGTTCTCAACAGAGATAGAGTTTAACTTTAAATATGAAGATGATTCAATGGGAGCGATGGAAATAACAGAGTTTAATTTTGTTAAAAATGAAAATGGTAAATATCAAATCAAATTTGATTTTGCATATCAACCGATAGGTTACATTAAATTTAATTGCAATGATTTTTACTTCGAGATAATTCCAAACGCATAATTGCATACACATTGGTCATTCACACAAGCCTTGACACAACCCAAAAATGACCAAAGAGTATGCAATTGCCAACGCACGGAAAGAAAGATAACAAGAAAGTACGTTGGGTAACAAAGTATAAAAATAATAGCCGAAATAGTAGAAAATATGAACATTGTAGCCTGCATAAAATTCAGTTGTAATTTGAGAAATTCGAGTTCCGCAGTCGGCTACTATTCTTATACAAACCGTTGTGCGTAATATTGACAGACCAAATACAGAAAAGATTATGAGAACAATTTTGACAATTATTTTGACTTTATTTTTAGGACTAAAAGTCTTTGCAACAGCACAGTATCCTGACAAAATAATCTATAATGGGAAAGAATACAGTTTGCATAGCAATCCGTTAGAAACATATTTTGAAAAGAACCCTGACAAAAGACCTAAGGGTGGAATTATGTCAACTGCTTTATGGCGTGGATACGTTGCGACTTTTGAAGTAAAAGACAACCAACTTTTTCTTAAAGACATTGAAATTGAGTATCAGGACACAACTTCAAAAGAAAGTTACAACTACAATTGGCGTAGCGTAATCAAAGATGTATTTCCTGACCAAAAAGAAATAAAAATAGATTGGTTGACAGGATTACTTGTAATACCACATGGAAAGCTCTTGAATTACGTGCATATGGGTTATGGTTCAACCTATAAAAAATACATATTGTTAGAAATTGACAAAGGCAACTTGAAAAAGGAATTGAACTTTAAATACAAAGAATATGAAAAGTTCAAAGAAAGACAATTTCAAGCATTTAAACAGACAGAAGAGTACAAAAAAATCAAGGCAGACTTGCAAAAAGACGGAAGTACGGACGAGTTTATAGACTCATTCCTAAAAAGTTTTGTGACGGAATATACATCGAAAATACTGACATACTAAGAAATACTACGCACAACACGCTGTATAAAAAATTGCCGGGACAGTAGGTTATTCAAGGGTTGTAGCCCGCTCCAACTTTTGTGTAACTTGACAGGAAATCGCCCGCAATCGGCAACTTTTCATACGTGTGCCAAGAAGTAGTACAACGGCATAAAACAGTACTACATGCTTTAATTGAGATGATGGAACCGACCCATCAATGTCGTCTTGCAGGAGAGGGCATTAAACCACCTAAAGGTGCTTTAATTAAGAGCTAAAGTTTCCCACTTGCCAAAGCTTTATTTGACGTTGGTTTTATATTTCTATCTTTCTTTACTTTTGCCTGCTAATATTCACAAAATCAGCATGGTACAAGGATGAAGTCAAAACTCTGTGTTTTTTTAGGTTTATCTGATATTTTTTCCATTAGAAACAGTATTTCAGCAAACCTTTTATCATGACTATTTTCTGATAATCTTCTCATGGTTTCCTCTACATTGGATATTCCGGACTAAACTGACCCCTCCGACCATCGTGTAAATTGCAGCAAAAA
>CAYMLS010000348.1:0-5340 GCA_964390665.1 uncultured Bacteroidales bacterium
GCGTGTGTGTCAAAATTTTTGTCATGCTCGGTTCATCTGTTTATAATTTGATTAAATAGGTCCCCGTTTTTTTCTTACGGGGGAGCTCGCCAGCAGACTGACTGCATGCTTTGCCATCCTGAGAATTATAATCATGGGCGTGTGTGTCAAGATCTTTGTCATGGCTCGGTTCATCCGTCATCGGTCGGCGATCATCCGTCACCTGTCATTTTCATTCCACCACCTCAAATAATCCGACCTCCGGCCATCCTTGTTCTAAAATAGCTTTTTTATAAATACTGAACGACTCTCTGTCGCGAACCCACCGCCATTGTCCTTCTGCCACATAAACAGGGTAATTATCAATTTTATACAGCATTTTTTCAGCTTCATCCAGTCCACCTAAAATTATTTCTTTTAGTTCATTTGTTTGCTCTTGCTTTCCTTTGTTCCACAAACGATATCCATATACTGCCTTAGCAGCGCCTCTTCGTTCTTTTGCAAAGATCAAAGACCTGTTAAATGTATGGAACAATTCTTCATAATCTTCCTGACTTATATAAGGTTTGGATTTTTGAATATCTTCCAACATTTCTTCAGCCAGGTTCACTCCAAAATTTTTTTCTGTGATAATATAATCCAGAAATTCCATATCCATCTTTTCCTCAGCATCTAACCAACAACTATCCATTACCCAGCAAATATCACGACACATGGCAGCAGTATCCGTTTTATAAACCGGAAAAGACAACGCATTTAAAATATCTTTATAAAAATGAAATGTTTTATTTACGCCATGTTTTACGGTGTATGATTGTTCATCCGGAGGATACCATTCTCCTGTGGTATGCGATGTATAAATATTCTGGCGATGAAAATTCAGGCGGGAATGGTCTGCAGTATGCGTTCCCATGGTATACATTGTAGAGAGAACAAACTCATATGCTTTTGTGAAGGCGTTTTTTAAATAGGGTAATGCCTCTTTTCCATATCTGTTCTGCAAAAACCGTTCAGTTAATTCTTCTGCTGTATAAGATGTATCCTTTGCCAGTTCACTCAAAATCCATAAATTTAATTCACCGGGAGTTCCAATAGCACTTGTTGTTTCAAACCGATCGGTACGGGCGCAAAAGCCAATTACATTTTCATACTTATCATAGTTTTTAAAAGCAGCGGTAAAGTAATCCGGAAATGAGTTTGCAATGATATTTTCTCCGGCATATTCCATTCCACAATCGTATTCAATGACAACCGGGAAAGGTATTTCTGATACATAATCCTGATAAGGATAGGTTAAGAACCAATCGTGTGGCACCATTTTCATCATCACTTTGATATCTTTGTTCTTTATTTTTTTAATACCGTTGAGCACACTCTCCTTTTCAAACTGATTGTAAATAAAAGTTCTTACTGTAAGACCTAATCCTTTGTCATTTATAAAATAATTTGCCAGAGAATCGACCAGCATTGCGATTTTATCTGCGTGGGTTGGTGCTTTATCGGAGTGCTGGTAAATAACGTACGAACCTGTTTCAATAAAGGTTAAGACAATACCATCAATATCGGGCACATACGAGAGTAGTGTATCGTAATCACTATAAACCCACTGCCAGAATTCAGGGTCATCTAAATTGAGTTGCTGGTGCATACCTCCTGTAAATTTGGTCGCATGATGTGCAAAGTTCTGTTCGCTTTTAGCCTCTAACTTAAAACGATCGGGGTAATAATCCATGTTATAAAATGCATGATCCCATACATATACATTTTCAATCCCTCTTTTGTGAGCCTCTTCTGTAAAATAGTTGACATCAGCACGACGCTTTTCATTTTTCATATCTTTTAAATCATGACATAGTTGGTAGTGCGTCAGCTCTATATGATTAACGCCCCAGGCAGCAGCAGAATCCAATTTTTCAAGGTTCAATTCTTTGTTGTTGGATAAGAAATTCCAACCACGGTAAGTGTATTTAGACTCTGTTTTTCTTTGTTCTGAGCAACTCATTAAGATTAAATACATTGCAATTATTATTAGTATTCCTTTCATTGTAATTATTTTTTGAATTATATAGTGCTTGCAAGAAAACGCCAATTGCTGCCCAAAATGAAATGTGGGTAAACGTTGGGCTCGCCTTCAAAACAGTCGATTACGAAAAGTAAACTCCTGTTTTTCAGTCATCGCCCGCCTTGCACTTGACGCTTTCTTTATCAAGCACAGATAAAATCGTGGGTTTTCTTGCTGACACTATATAAGACATATAAATACATATAACTTTTTGTTTAATTCTTAATTTCAATATCACTATTTTCCAACTTCATAATCTCCGTATTCTCATCCGAAGCTTTTACCTGGCTTAAATCTATGTATCCTCCTTGTAAATCTTCACCAATAATAACAGAAAGATCGGTTTGTTTTGCCTTGCTGTAATCGTGCTTAAAGTTTAAATCAAAGTCGCCATTAATAATTCGAACAGGTATTTGCCAATCCTGAGGAACCTCTTCATCAGGCCAATCAATCGTTAAGTTATCAATTCTTAAATCTTTCATATTTTTTGCCACAATTACTCCTCTTGCTTTGATCATTTCCGGATGTTGTTGCGGAAATTGCTGACTTTTGATTATCTGACCTACCGGAACCGGGTCTTCAATAAAAGGGTATTCCAAATGCATATTCATGATCCTTACATTCTCGATTGTTCCGCCCTCATCAGCGGTCATCAACAAACGTCCGTCAGTTTTACAAATAATGTTATCCATAAAAACATTTTTAATGGTTCCTAAAGGAGAATGATCCCTTCTTTTGGTTACCATTAGTTGAATAGGACGATTTAACACCAAAGGTGCTTTTGTTGTGCCAACGATGTTCGACACGGTAATATCTTCTGCTGTTGCACCATCTCTTATATAAATGGCAAATAAACGGGAAGCCGCTCTTACAGTACAATTGCTGAACGTGATCCTCTTAAAACCGGCATACGATTCTGTTCCCAGTTTTAGTGCCGCACACAATGTTTCCAGTGTGCAATTAGTTACCGTAATATCTTCACAGCTTTTGCCATTCATCCAGGTTTTAAGGACTATTGCATCATCACAGGTGGTGATGTCGCAATTCGTCACCCGCACAAATTTGCTACCGGTGATATCGATGCCATCTGCATTTGGTGCAAAAAGGCTGTTTTTAATTTTGATCCCGTCAATCACAATATCTTCAGAATGGAGAATATGAAATGTCCAGTTTGGTGAATTCGTCAAAGTAATATCACGAACTGTAATATTCTTACAATCTGCCACTTCTAACAGAGCATTGGGTCTTTCTTTTTTTGCTTTGATCCAATGCGGAAGAGGTGGATCATTCTCCCAATAAAAAAGACCTTGCCCATCAATGGTGCCTTTACCTGAAATAATTACGTTTTCTACATCGTGAAGCGAAACCAGGTATATCCTTGTGATGTCATTCCCATGTTGGTCGAAACTTTCATGCGAAGGATAAGACAACAAATCTTTACTGCCATAAATGGTTGCTCCTCCACTTAATTTAAAATGTATATTACTTTTTATTTCAATACCACTAATTAAAAAATCCCCGGCAGGAACAATTACGGTACCTCCTCCATCGCCATATGCTTTATCGATAGCTGCCTGAAATCCTTTTTGACTATCAAATGTAGTATCGGATTTTGCACCGAAGTCTTTGACATTATAGGTAGTGGCAGATACATTAACCGAAATTAAAAATAGTGCTGCAACGAATATGTGCTTTATCATTGTTGTTGTGTTAAATTTTATTGAAATTCTATTTGCTTTACCATTGGTCATAGAGACGCGAAATTCCAAATTCCATTATAAGAGACGCGATAAATCGCGTCACTACAAAATTATGGTTTCCAGTATTCGCTATCTGTTCGTGCTGAATTCTGAAAATAATCCATTATTTTTTCAACAACTTCCGGATGCTGCTTTGCTACATTTTTTTTCTCCGCAACATCATTTGATAAATCATACAATTCAACAATATCATTCATTTCAAATCTTACCGCCTTCCAGTTTTTCCACCTAACTGCCTGAGCAAATCCCCCCTCATGGAATTCCCAGTACATGAACCTGTTATCCGGCGAAAGACGCTCTCCTTTTAATAAGGGCAAAATACTTTTTCCATCAATATTTTCAGGAACGTTTACCTTTATCATATCTACCAATGTAGGCATGACATCCGGAAAGTACCACGGATAATCAGAGACTTCCCCTGCAGGGATAAAAGCTGGCATTCTGACAATCATCGGCACTTTGATACCACCTTCATACATATCTCTTTTTCTGCCTTTTAACTCGCCACTACTGTCAAAAAGTCCGTCATAACGATGGGCAGCTCCATTATCAGAACAAAAGAAAATCATTGTATTTGAATCAAGGCCCAGGTCTTTAATTTTGGATAGCAATCTCCCCATATCTTCATCAATACGCTCGATCATACCAGCATATACTTTTTCCTGATCAGACCAATCTTTATTCTGATGTTGCTTATAATCTTCTTCCGGGATTACAAAAGCATCATGAGGCAAGGTATAAGGAAGGTACAAAAAGAAACTGGTATCTTTATTTTGCTCAATGAAATCTAACGCCCTTTCTGTAAATAAGTTATGAGCAAATATATTTGTATTCGGATATCCGTTACCCTCAAACCAAACTGTATCTTTATTCTCCCACAGATATTCCGGAAAATGCCAGTGTGCTCTTTTCTGATTGAGGAAACCAAACCATTCGTCGAATCCTTGTTCATTTGGTTCGCCCGGGGTTTGATTTTCACCGAGCCCCCACTTACCAAACATCCCTGTGATATAACCGTTTTGTTTTAAGACCTCCGCAAGGGTAACATCTTCACTATTTAAAGGTATCCTTTTCGGATTCTGGTAAGGTCCTGGCACTTGGCTTCTATTCCCCCTGACAGTGGTATGCCCTGTATGTTGCCCGGTCATCAAAGTGCTACGGGCAGGAGCGCTTACCGGTGATCCTGAATAACATTGTGTAAAACGCATTCCCTCCGATGCCATTTTATCTATGTGGGGAGTCTTTATTATTTCTTGCCCGTAACACCCTAAATCTCCATAACCCATATCGTCTACCATTACATAAATGATATTAGGTTTTGCTAAATCCTCTTTCTGCATTTCTGATGAACATGCCGCCAAAAGGACAGGAACGGTTAATAAAAAGTTTTTATTCATATATAACTATTTGAAACATGTTTAATAGTGCTGAACTTTCCGCTAAGATCATTATGATATTTTATATTTGCATCCTTTTTTATATGACTTGTTCATGACAGCATCGTGACACAAGTATAACCATCTGTTAATAAGCAGTAAA
>CAYMLS010000349.1:0-4557 GCA_964390665.1 uncultured Bacteroidales bacterium
ATTGCTGATTCTTTTCGTTTCATGGGATATAGATAATTTTTATAAACAAAAGTAAACAGACAGCTATACTTTTTGTTAACATTGTTTCGCATGTTTTTGCAAGGAAATCAAAAGTCTCTGTTTTCTTACATTAATTAAGAATTTTAAAAATGGGGAATTACAGAGTTTTTTTTACTTTTGCAAATTGTTTTGAACGAGGTATTAAACAGTTGGTTAATCAAAAAAAAGTTCTGATATTTATTGAAGTAAACAGATTGTATCTTTACTTTTTAAATTATACATAAAAACCCGAAACCTATATGGCATCATACAACCTGAATCACTTAAGAGAACTGGAATCGGAATCTATTTTCGTGATCAGAGAGGTTGCTGCACAATTTGAAAGTCCCGTACTGCTCTTCTCAGGAGGTAAAGACTCCATTGTAATGTTGCATTTGGCGATCAAAGCCTTTCGTCCTGCCAAAATTCCTTTTCCCCTTCTACATATTGATACGGGTCATAATTTCCCGGAAACCCTCAAATACCGTGATGAACTGGTGAAAAAAATTGGTGCCAAACTGATTGTGGGAAGTGTCCAGGAGTCGATCAACAAAGGAAGAGCACACGAAGAAAGGGGGGTAAACGGTAGCAGGAATGTTTTGCAAACCGTTACATTGTTAGATACTATTGAAGAATATGGCTTTGATGCTGCTTTGGGTGGCGGACGCCGCGACGAAGAGAAAGCAAGGGCGAAAGAAAGATTTTTTTCGCACAGAGACGAATTCGGACAGTGGGACCCCAAGAATCAACGTCCGGAACTATGGAATATCTTTAATGGCAAAAAGAAACCCGGTGAGCATTTCAGGGTTTTTCCCCTCAGCAACTGGACAGAAATGGATGTTTGGCAATATGTTTTGCTTGAAAATATCGAGATGCCCCCGCTCTATTTTTCTCATCCCCGCGAAATTGTAAACCGTAAAGGTGTGCTGCTGGCAAAAAGTGAATTTATATCACTGAATGAATCTGAAAAATGGGAAAAACAGCAGGTTCGCTTCCGTACCATTGGCGATATGAGCTGCACCGGAGCTTGTCTTTCTGCCGCGTCAAGCATTCAAGATATTATTCTGGAAGTTGCCGCTGCCAGAGAAACCGAACGAGGTGCACGGGCCGATGATAAAACTTCTGAAACGTCTATGGAAGACAGAAAAAAAGAAGGATATTTTTAATCTGAATTTACCCTCCTGTTCATGCAAGTGTTAACAACCTTTTTTATATACCTGATTGATTGTTTGGATGATGTGGAAAATATTTCCAGTGAGCATCCTCACAAATCAATCTTTTTTATGCAACTGAAAAATAATATCAAAACATAAAGATGAGCAATTCAAACGGTAATGGTTATTTAGATATGGAGCTGCTGCGATTTACCACCGCCGGAAGTGTAGATGATGGGAAAAGTACCCTGATAGGACGACTTTTGTACGATAGCAAATCTATTTTCGAAGATCAGTATGAATCGATCAGGCAAACCAGTGAAAGAAGGGGCGAAACAACTGTCAACCTGGCTCTTTTAACCGATGGGTTGCGCGCCGAACGCGAACAGGGCATTACCATTGATGTGGCTTACCGCTATTTTGCAACACCCAAAAGGAAATTTATTATTGCTGATACGCCCGGACATATTCAATATACCCGGAATATGGTTACAGGTGCCTCCACTGCCAACCTTGCCATTATCCTGATCGATGCCCGCAAAGGGGTGGTGGAGCAAACCAAAAGACACGCTTATATAGCTTCTCTTCTCAAGATCCCCCACATGGTTATTTGTGTTAATAAAATGGATTTGATGGATTATGAGCAGGAGGTTTTCGAGGATATTAAAAAACAGTTTCAGGAGTTTGCTTCCAAACTGGATGTGGTGGATATAAGGTTTTTGCCCATTAGTGCCCTATATGGGGATAACATTGTGGAAAAAACCCGGAAAATGGAATGGTATCAGGGACCTTCTTTGTTACATTTGCTCGAAACCATTCATATTGGCAGCGACCTGAACCTGAAGGATATCAGATTTCCGGTGCAGTATGTGCTGCGTCCCAATATTGAAGAATATCACGACTACCGGGGATACTCCGGCAGAATCGCAGGTGGGGTGATCAGAAAAGGAGACGCTGTAAAAGTTTTCCCTTCCGGATACACTTCCCGCATCAAAACCATTGAAGGGAGCCAGGGTGAACTGGAAGAGGCTTTTACCCCCATGTCGGTAAGTATTACACTCGAAGATGATATTGACATCAGCAGGGGAGATATGATCGTGGGGGAAAATACCAAAGTGACGGTAGGGCAGGATGTGGAAATGATGGTGTGCTGGATGAATATCCAGAAACTTCAGGTGAGGAAAAAATATGTGATCAAACACACCACACTCGATGCCAGGTGCATGATCAAAAAGGTAAATTATAAAGTGGATGTAAACACTTTAAATAAAATGACAGGTACCCAGGAGGTGGGTATGAATGATATTGCCAGTATTACCCTGAAAACCACACAACCACTGGTATTCGACAAATATGCGGAAAACCGCATCACAGGCAGCGTGATCCTTGTGGATGAAGCAACCCATGAAACCCTGGCGGCCGGAATGATCATGTAGATCTCCTCTGACTTATTATCAATTAGTTTTTCAGAATCATCTCTTTTGCCCAAAGATGATGATCTTTATCACGGATTAAAACCATGTATATGCCGGGTGTCAAATCCGAAATATCTTGTTTAACAGTCGTTTGGGTATTTATCACACCTTCAAATACTGATTTTCCCGAAATATCCATGATTTGGATGGTCAGGTTTTTGTCTGCAGGAACATTGTTTATTTGAATGTGCACCTCATTTTCTGCCGGATTGGGATAGATCTGCACCTGAGCGTTATTGGGGGTCTCGCGTGCCGACACATCCACATCCGTTTCAATATTCAGTACACCATTGATCACTGTCCAGTATTGCCATTCACCACCAATACCCGATTGGCGGTTGTTCAGATCAAACAGGTTGTTTGCTTCCGGGTTTCCCTGAATAACGTAGGCGGTTACGGCCTGTCCGTTATGATCCCAGTGAAGCGGTTCTCCGCTTTCACAAACTTCCGGGACTGCATTGGAATGCAGAAAATAGGCATGATCATCGTGGGATGGATCCCCGTAAACCCTTGCAAATCCATTTTCGTCCACCGCTACGGCGGTATATTCATTCACACCTATTCCGAATGCAGGCATGTCCCAATCCTTTCTCATACGTGCTAAAAATGCCATGTGTCGTCCCTGGCGATCACGTTGATGATAATGGGAGTCGGTAACCAAATTGTCCATGAAGGGTACCTGCAGGAAATCATTGGCAAGGGTTACCCGCTCGTGGTAAGGGTCATCGAGGGCCTCTCCGGATACAACCGTTCCGTTCTCAGCGGTAAATACTACTTCACCCAATATGGCCAGACCGGCACTGGTGCCGCCAATGGGTTTGTTGTTTGCTACGTGATCATTCAGGGCGGCTTGCAGACAGGTGTTTTTCCATTCATCATAATAATACCATTGGTCACCACCTGCAATAAAAATCATTTCTGCGTTTGCCACTGCCTGGCATACCGTATCGGTATCGGCCTCATCACTGCCCACGATCACAATGGAGGTGACAGCGTTCACGTCCACCCCCAGATCTGAATAAATGTAACTGTTATATCCATCGCTGCCCGATGCCCGCAATACAACAACATCGCCGCCGTTGGCTCTTTCTGCCAGCCACTGCATCCCATTGTCATTGTCACCTCCGCCCCCTGCCAGTAAAATACCAAATTCCGGGGTAGTATCTACATCTGTGGTATTGCCTGTGTGAAAAAACTCCTGGGAGTGTGCCTGGCTGAATATCAGAATGAAAATAAAAATGAGTGTACAGGTTTTTGAATGCATAGTAAGGGTTTTTAAATGGGTATAAAAGAAACAAGGAGGATCAACTCATTGTTGTCCTCCCCACGAAAGAAAATATTTTCTTGAAAACCTCACCAAAGATGGTGGATGATTTATTTCAGTTTCCAGTTGATGCCAAGCAGCAATCCGCCGCTGTTGTAAAGATGCCCACTGTCAGCGGCAAGGGTGGCGGTAAAACGGATGTTCTCCAGCTGTGTTGGCTGCCAGTGTGTTTCAAGCATAAAATACCATTGGTTGCGCGACGGATTAAAAAAATAGTCCTCCTGGTTGAGGTTGGGATCCCGGCTGCCCCAGCGGGTACCCAAATTTAATCCAGTATACGTGCCAAAATATCTTACGTAGGTGGTGAAAAAGCGATAGCGGATCTGTTCCGAGAAAAAACCTTCCACGCCGAGGTGGTAGGACAAATTGCGATTGCTTGCAAATAATAGCGAGCTATAAGGGTCTGCATCCGGATCGATCCTGAACAGTTGCTCCGTGGTTAAAAAAAACGGACTGCCCATGGAATTGCCCTGATAGGATAAACCCGACCGGTAAATGCCGTTGTTAAGGTAATTATCTCTTCCGGCATGTCTTTCACCGCAGTTTACCTCTTCGCAGAACCAGG
>CAYMLS010000349.1:4567-5332 GCA_964390665.1 uncultured Bacteroidales bacterium
GTTTTCGGGTATCAGAATATTCCAACAGGAAAGAGGTGATAAAGGTTTGTGCAAAAGGATTTTTGACGAGCAACCCAAACAGACCATCTCCGAGGTTTCTGAACCGTTGTCCCGAACCGTCGGTAAACAGGTGTTGGTAATAGAAATGGAGGTCGGTTTCTTTGACCGGTATCACAAAACCCCAATCGTAGATGCCGGTATGAAATCCAAGTTTATTTAACCGCTCATTAGCAGGCGAATCTTCATCCCCCGCACGGGCAGTCATTACCCTTGCGAAATTTGATAATCCATCAGGTAATTGTCCGTGAGCGGGAGAATTACCGCCCCATATGGCCAGGTGTACCAAACCGAAAAACATCGAAAAACCTGTGTCTGCACCTGTTCTGAGGTAAGCAGATTTATCATGGAAATAGGGATTGTCTGTATACCTGTCATCATCGAACCATCCATGGGCAAAATGTCCTTTAAACTCCAACCAACCCCTTGTGAAGGGTACTTCCTCAAACTCCGGCACGGAAACTGAAATGCGGGGCAATGGTCTTACATTCCGGCTCAGCACCATCGATCCGGTTGAAAGGTTTTCGTATGCATGTCCCAGCACATTTTTTTTCCGTCCGGCATAAACCCTGAAAATACCTGCTTTTGCCTCCAGATATGCTTCATGCAGAAAAACCTGCTCATTTTCGGATGCCCTGGCGACCACATCCAGCTTGCCACCGATGTCAAAAAAGTTGTCGGGATTGGTTTCCAGTTTACCGGAAAGTA
>CAYMLS010000350.1:0-5330 GCA_964390665.1 uncultured Bacteroidales bacterium
GATCCACAGCAAAACAGCATTGACCTCCTTGTAAAAGAAAAATTTGGTTCACTACATCAGTAGTTCAAACCCGCTTTGATCTGCACAATATGCCCCTTTTTAAATTTCTGAAAAATCAGTCTGCCGGAAGAATGTTAGCATCTTTTTGTAGGATCATACAGAATAATCCATAATTTTAAATGTGCATTACAATATCTTATGGAGAATCAGACACTATTTGCAGAAGTATTATTGCCCCTGCCGGTAAAAGGATATTTTACTTACAGGGTACCGGCAGACCTCAATGCATCCATACAGCCGGGCATACGGGTCGTGGTACCTTTCGGACCCAAAAAAGTATATTCGGCTTTGGTCAGACGGGTGCATCAAACCCCGCCCGCTGGTTTCAATGCCAAATACATTTACTCGGTAATCGATGAAATACCCATTGTTTTCGAAAAACAATTCGTGTTTTGGGAATGGATCGCTGATTACTATATGTCTACCGAAGGCGAAGTGATGAACAGCGCCCTTCCACCTGCATTAAAACTGGCCAGCGAAACCAGAATAACCCTCAACCCTGGTTTTGATCAACGCTATGAAAATCTTACAGAAAAAGAATATCTGATCGCAGAAGCACTGGAGATACAAAAAAATCTTACCATCAGTGAAGTGACCAGAATCACGGGTTTGCAGAAAGTTTTCCCCCTTATCGGAAACCTGATAGACAAAAAAGTGGTGCTTTTAAAAGAGGAGCTGGAAAATCCTTACCGCAAAAAAATGGAGAAGTTTGTAAAACTATCCCAACGGTATGAGCAGGAAGAGCAACTGAAAAACGCTTTTGATGAAGTTGAAAAAAAAGCCCCGAAGCAACTGGAGGTACTGGTTGCATTCATCAGATTATCCAAAAGATATGTATCTGATATTCGCGAGGTTACCGCCAAAGAGATCACCTCGCTTGTAAAAAATGGTGCCCCCGCCATAGATGCCCTGGTGAAAAAAGGAGTTTTCGAGGTCTATACCCAGGCGGTCAGTCGTTTCGACCATGTGTTGGCCGATGCAGGGAAGATCGAATTCAACCCTCACCAGACCAAAGCATTAGACGAGATCACAGAGCAATGGAAAACCAAAGAGTATGTTCTGCTACATGGCGTTACCTCAAGCGGAAAAACAGAGATTTATATTGAACTGATCCGCCAGGCATTAGAAAGGGGAGAACAAGTGTTGTACCTTTTACCCGAAATAGCCCTTACCACCCAGATCATCAAAAGAATACAGCAGCATTTTGGGGAAAAGGCAGGTGTGTACCATTCAAAGTTCAACGAAATGGAACGTACAGAAGTATGGAACAACCTGGCCATGGGTGGCATAGAATCGCTAAAAACCACCATCAAATACCAGTTGATCGTCGGTCCACGGTCTGCCCTTTTCCTCCCTTTCCAAAACCTGAAGTTGATCATAGTTGACGAAGAGCACGAAACTTCCTACAAACAACACGACCCGGCGCCACGCTATCATGCGCGCGATGCGGCCCTCTGGATGGCACATTTGTACCAGGCAAAAGTATTGCTCGGCTCAGCCACACCTGCAGTAGAATCTTCTTTTAATGCCAGAAACGGAAAGTATGGATGGGTGGAATTGAAAAAAAGACATGGTGGTGTGCAGATGCCGGAAATACTCGTTGCCGATATCAAAAAAGAGACCCTGAGAAAACAGATGAAATCCCACCTCTCCACCCTCCTGTTTCATCAAATCAATGAAGCATTGGAAAAAAAGAAGCAGGTCATCCTTTTCCAGAACCGGCGTGGTTTTTCGCCCCGAATGGAATGCGAGCAGTGCAACCATATTCCCAGTTGTACCCAATGCGATGTAAGTCTGGTTTATCATAAAAAGATCAACAAACTCAAATGCCACTATTGCGGGTATACCGTTACCCCGCCGGTAAAATGTCCTTCATGCGGATACAGTGGCATCAAACTCAAAGGATTTGGCACCGAAAAGATCGAAGAGGAAATCCCGTTACTTTTTCCCGGCGCAAAAATAAAACGGATGGATCTTGACACGACCCGTGCAAAAAATGCCTACAGCAACATCATCAGTGATTTTGAGGAAAAACGCATAGATATTCTTGTAGGCACACAAATGGTAAGCAAAGGTTTGGATTTCGAAAATGTGGAAGTGGTGGGTATCCTCAATGCAGACAATATGCTTACGTGGCCTGATTTCAGGGCGCACGAAAGAGCCTTTCAGATGATGCTGCAGGTAAGCGGCAGAGCAGGCAGGAAAAACGACAGGGGAAAAGTGATCATTCAATCTTTTAACCCGTATCATACCATCATCAGGCAGGTGATAGACAACAATTACGACGAAATGTACCGGAATGAAATTCTGGAAAGAAGAAATTTTCACTATCCCCCGTTTTTCAGGCTGATTCTGCTTACCCTCAGCCATAAAGATCCCGGGGTGGTAAATGATGCCTCTTCATTCATGGCACGGGAACTCAAAAAAAAGATCCATAGCAAATTTGTACTGGGCCCGGAATTTCCTTTGGTATCGCGGATAAGATCTCTGTACCTCAAAACAATCCTCGTAAAACTGGAACGTAAACCAGGATTTGGAGAAAAAAAGAAGGAGGTGAAAAAAGTTCTGGAAGATTTCAGTCTGAATTCACGTTGGAAATCGGTCAAAATAAAGATCAATGTAGATCCTGTTTAAATTTTGTGGAAAAAAATAACCCTGTGAAGTTTTATTAACACCCGTAGAAATCACCTATAAAAAAAGCAAACAAATAGACAAATAGTACGTATTTTATCCTGAGTTTTTCACCTGACTGAATCATAAGTATTTTTTTTTAATTCAATCATTGAAATCCTATCTTTTTTGTATAAAAAGAATTATTTTTGCCCGCGTTTGACAAAAGAAAGAAAGGAATAGGGGCGAAAATCACTTCTGAATATTGAATGTAAAAGTCCCATTGATTTTATTCCATTGTTTTGTATTGTTGAATTTGATCTTATAAACCCTTTTATAATTGTCAAACAAAACCAATCATAGATAAAGCGAGTGCAAGATGTTGCTAACAGGCAGTTTTTTCGCACCTGCGTTAATCTTTAAATATCTCATTATCAGTTAAATAAAAATCACCAATGTGACTGAAGTGGCGAAGCTGTGCAAAGCCGCCATGAACCGGGCCATGACAAAAATTTCATCACAGTTTTACTGAGCATGTCGATTTACACGCGTATGATTAGATTTCGCGGCATGATAAAACATATCCTCAGCGTATTGGCGAACTCCCCCCTTTAGAAAAAAAACGGGACAGGCATCTGACCTATTAAATCAAACTATAAACATATGAACAAAATCACCCTCTTATTTATACTCCTGTTGATTTTCACACAGGTTCATATCGATCCTGCAATGGCACAATCAGGCACCATTGAACAAATGGATTTCAGGAATGTGCAGGTAGACGAACTTTCCGACAGTCAGATCCGGAGCTTTATCAAACGGGCAGAGAGTACCGGTATGAGCGAAAATGAACTGGAAGCAGAAGCCATCAACCGCGGAATGCCTTACAGCGAGGTTTTAAAACTCCGACAAAGAATCAATTCTTTGGAAGAGGAAGATCGCTCCTTACAAGATACTTCAGCAAGTGCCTCTGAGGAAAGATCCCAAACACCTGCTCCAAGAGACAGTGTGATGGAGGACGAAGAAATGGAGTCAGACATTTTTGGATATGATCTGTTTAAAAGAGAAAACCTCTCTTTCGAGCCCAGTACCAACATACCCACACCGGAAAATTATATCCTCGGCCCGGGTGATGAACTGATCATAGAAGTTTGGGGGGCATCAGAGCAAAACTATCAGCAAACGGTAAATCCCGAAGGACAAATACGATTCAGCAACCTGGGTCCGGTGCAGGTGGCAGGTCTATCCATTGAACAGGCAACAGAACTGATCATCAACAAATTATCAACCATGTATTCGGGTTTAAAAGGACCCAATGCCAATACATTTGCCCAGGTAACCCTGGGAAAAATCAGGAGTATAAAAGTAACCATTGCCGGAGATGCCTTTAATCCGGGCACCTATACGCTGCCTTCCTTTTCAACCGTATTTAATGCACTTTACTATGCCGGCGGATCCGCTGAAATCGGATCTTTGAGAAATATTGATGTGATCCGAAATAATGAAAAAGTTGCAGAAGTCGATTTGTACGACTTCCTGGTGAAGGGAGAAATCGTCCAAAACATCCGGTTAAAAGATGAAGATCTTATTTTTATCCATCCCGTTGCAAAAATGGTGGATGTGGATGGAGCGGTTTTACGACCGGCAACCTATGAAATTACCGATAACGAAACCATGCAGGACCTGTTGGAATTTGCCGGCGGATTTGCACCCAAAGCCTACACCCGGCAAATAAAAGTACAAAGGATCACCGACTGGCAAAGAAAAATCCTTACCGTTGAAAACGATCTGTTTGATTCTTTCCTGCTCAAAAACGGTGACAACATCACCGTTGAAGAAATCATTGAAAGGCTTGAAAACCGGGTGACCATCTCAGGAGCTGTTTACCGTGAAGGTGAATATGCCCTTGAAGATTCCATGTATCTTACCCAATTGATCGAAAAAGCAGGTGGACTGGAAGAGGATGCTTTTTTGAAGCGCATTGCCATATACCGCCTGGATGAAAACAATGAATTTGTTATCAGAGAAGCTGATCTTGAAAAAATAATGCAACAATCAGGCAGCGATATCCTTTTGCAAAGAGAAGACATGGTATTTATCAGTTCACGATTCGACCTCAGAGAAAACCAAACCATCAGGATTTTTGGAGAGGTACAGCAACCCGGAACTTTTTCATTTGCGGAGAACATTACCCTGGGTGAAGTGATCCGCAAGTCAGGCGGGTTCAAAGAGTCTGCATCGCTTTCCAAAGTAGAAGTGGCACGCCGTGTATCTGACAGAAACGCCCTTGCACAGCAGGAAAAAACTACAGAGGTCTACACGTTTAAGGTTGATGAAGATCTTTTAATCGATGATGAAGGGGCAGGATTTGAACTTCAACCCTTCGACATGATTTTTGTACGGCGATCCCCGGCATTTAACCCCCAAAAAACCATTGTCATTCAGGGGGAGGTCCTTTTCCCGGGTGCTTACCCCATCACATCGCGCAACGAGAGAATATCAGATATACTGGAACGGGCCGGAGGTTTTACCGATCAGGCATTTTTGCCTGGGGCTTCCCTCACCCGAAAGCAGGAATTCATCGGAAGCCAATCAGAGGAACAACTGCAGGACCTTGAAACAGATGAATTTGTGATTGAACAGGATACACAAAACAATAC
>CAYMLS010000351.1:0-5308 GCA_964390665.1 uncultured Bacteroidales bacterium
ATTCCTGATGGATGCACGCTATGGTACTTCCAGTGGCGGTCGCCGCAAATGATATAAAAATTTTCCTCCAAAAACCCTTCGCTTATCAACCATTCAAAAAATTCGTCTCCCTCATGTCTGAAACCATCCGGATTGGTATGATTATCAGCTTTATATCCATCGTCAGGTCCCACCATGGGCGTTGGGGTAACCAAAATTTTGAAGGTGGCGTCGCTTTCTTTCAGGGTCGTTTTTAACCAGTTTTTTTGTTCTTCACCCCAAATGGATTTATCCGGTCCGTCGGGCATACGGTTGGGACTGCGGTGTGCACGCCCTTCCACCATCCACAACTCAAGATCTTTTCCTGCCCTTACCCTGCGGTATGTTTTGGCTTCACCATAAGGTTTGAGACTTATGGGGAGTTGTTCAAGAAAAACTTCCATCCCCAGTTCATGTGAGGGATGCAAGCCAAATCGCTCGTTAAAGGGTATGGTATCCGAATCGTCGAAGCGGTGATCGTGGTCGTCTAACATCCAATAGGTGGGAACCCTGGCAAACATATCTCTGATGCGGGGCATATAAAACTGTCTTTGCCATTTGGCGCGCATTTCCTCAAGGGTTTTGGATTTCATATCCGGTGGGTGATCATAATACACATTGTCACCATTGCCAATAAAAAAGTCAGGTTCCAGTTCGGTGATGGCTTCAAATGCCGGAAAACCCAGATATTTATCGGGTTCGGTATAGGCATCTGCCCCCTGAAGCGAAGGTTTTCCAAATCCTCCTCCAAGATAAAAACGATCGAGATGCGATCCTGTTACCATCACAAAAGAAACATTTTCCGATTCATCTGCTGCCGGCAGGGTTTGAAAACTCTGAATGCCGGATTGAAAAGTATTTTCCTTGTCCTCACCATACTCAGCCAAATAATAATACGCTGTTGATGGACGAAGGGAGGTAAACAAATCTTTTGCAATATAATCTGACTCTTCCGTGCCTTTTATCCACTCAGAAACCATGGGGTCTTCCATGCGGTTATTGTCTGAAAGGTGAAACCTTACCCACCCTTCTTTGCCCGGCAAAACTGCATTAAATATACTCTCCATCTGATGTATATCATCATAGACAATGGTGTCGCGGGCCGTAAGGCGCGCCTGTATAATAGCAGAACCCGAACTTACTTCACCCACCAGCAAAGGCATCACAAAGATTTCCTGTGTGGGTTTTTTATAATCGCAACCTGTAAGGGCAATCAGAAAAAGAGCAAAAACGGCCATCAGTTTTTTGATTTTAAGATCAGGCATTTTGCTGTGTGAGTTTTTGTTTTTCCTAACGGTTACCTCCCTTTGATCATTCATCTGGGAAAGTGATTTTAAAAATGAAGTTTTGAGCATAGCAAAATTGATTTTAAAGGTATTACAAAGCCAGCATGATAACGATTTATCATCATCCGCGTGTTTGTCAATATTATTATCATGACTCGGTTCGTCATGTCTTTATGAAAATTAAAGTTGATTGGTAAAAATAATGAAATAAAATGAATTGGTATCGTGACAGAAGTGGATTTTTCAATGATGAGTCCAGTCCGAAAACTCGTTTTCGGAAAATTCGTGAAAATATCATGCTTTTATTTGTCTGAATGTCAGGCATTAAAATTAGTATCCATTCGTATAATTCTTGGATAATATACTTTATAATAGAGTGAACTCAATGATGTTTAGGTCAAAACAGGATGATGAGTTACTCACATAAAAAGGCTCACCAATGGTTGCCATTCTCCCAATGATTTACCTGGTTTTGTTTTCAGATTGAGGAAAAAGCTTGCTTTTTCACGAAACTACTACCTGGGGATGATCTGTAAGCATCCTGTTTCGGGAATTCTGTTTTTTATCACAAAACGGTAATGGCGAAAGATGTTTTTTGTTGCACCGTTCCTATCTGTCGTGCATCGATGTTAAATTTTTCTGATAATTCCGCCATCAATGCTTTTGCCTGTTCGGGTTTCATGGCAATAAGAAGTCCTCCCGAAGTTTGTGCATCCGCCAAAATGATCTTTTGTATGTCGGTGAAATTTTGCGGCCATTGCACCTTTCCTTCCAGAAAACCGAGGTTGTTGCGGCTTCCGCCAGGAACAGCACCAGCCAAAGCAAGATCATAAACCCCCGGAATAACAGGCACTTCATCTGCCTGCACTAAGCAGGAAGCATGGGAAGCAGTGATCATCTCATTCAAATGACCAAGCAAGCCAAATCCGGTAACATCCGTGCAGGCATGTATCTGATATTTATTCATCAGCGATGCAGTATTGGCATTGAGTGAAGACATAATTTCCAGTGCCTCACGGGCTATTTGTTCTCCGGCCAGGTTGCGCTTTACGGCAGTGGAAATGATGCCTGTGCCAATGGGTTTGGTAAGAATAAGTACATCACCGGGTTGTGCCCCGCTATTGGCAAGAATTTTATCGGGGTGTACCATGCCGGTAACCACCATTCCAAATTTGGGTTCAGGATCATCCACCGAGTGTCCTCCCAAAACATAAATTCCCGCCTCAGCGGCTTTGTCAGAAGCACCCTTCAGGATATCTTTCAGCACCTGCTCCGGCAACCGGTTGGTGGGAAAACCAACAATATTGAGGGCAAACAAGGGTTGGGCTCCCATGGCATAAATATCGCTCAGTGCATTGGCAGCCGCAATGGCACCAAAAGCATAAGGATCATCAACAACAGGGGTGAAAAAGTCGAGGGTTTGAACGATGGCCATATCCTCCCGAATTTGATAAACAGCGGCATCATCAGAGGTGAGCGTACCAACCAGTACATTTTTATCCAGAACCGGGGGCATATCTCTGAGAATCCTTTCAAGGTACTGAGGGCGGATCTTGCAGGCACATCCCAACCCCTGTGTAAACCGGGTTAGTTTAACCGCTCCCTGATATTCTGTTGTGAAAGTAGCTTTTTCTTCACCTGCATCCGAAAGACGTTTGACTGCCTGTACGATCATCGTGGCCGCTTTTCGCACCTCTTCTTCCCGGGTCTTTTTACCGGTGGAAAAGCGAATGGTTCCCCGGGCAAACTCAACCGGTACATGCATTGCCTTTAAAACCGGCGAAATATCAATGGTATCGGAATGGCAGGCAGCACCGGCAGAGGCAGCCACATGATCCTGCAATTCGTCGAGCAATACATTGGCATCCAAACCCGGAAAACTCACATTCAACGTATTGGGTAGTCTTTTCTCAGGATGCCCGTTCAACTGTATGGAGGGCAATGCTTCTTTTAACAGTTCGAAAAGCAGATCGCGGGTAGTGCCCATTTGCCGGGTATTACCCATAAAATCTCTTTGGGCGATCTCTGCTGCTTTTCCCAGACCAGATATCTCAAGAATATTTTCAGTACCTGCCCGCCAGTTGTGTTCATGGTCAGCACCGTGCATCAGCTTTTGGAGTTTTACACCACGTTTTACATACAAAGCACCCACCCCTTTGGGGGCATAAAACTTATGTCCGGCAACAGAAAGCAGGTCTGCTCCCATCGATTGAACATCTACCCGGATCTTTCCCACGGATTGCGATGCATCACAATGAAAAAGAATACGATGCTTTTGGGCCACCTGTCCGATTTCTTCAACCGGCAGAACAGTACCGGTCTCGTTATTGGCATGCATAATGGTGATAAGAATGGTATCGGGTCGTATCGATTTTTCAAGATCCTCAACATTAACCATCCCATAGGAATCAACAGGCAACCAGGTTACCGAAAACCCTTGCGACTGGAGAAAAAGACAAACTTCCGTAACAGCAGGATGCTCAATTTGAGATGTGATAATGTGTTTTCCTTTGTGCTGGTTTTCGAACACAGCACCTTTGATGGCAAAATTGTTGGATTCGGTACCACCACTGGTAAAAATCACCTCATCAGGAAAACAATTCAGCAGCGATGCCAGCTGATGGCGTGCATTTTCCACCGTTTTGCGGGTTTCAGTACCATAAATATGACTGCTGGAAGGATTTCCAAACAGATGATCCAGATATGGTTGCATGGCCATCTTCACCTCAGCATCAACGGGCGTGGTGGCATTATAATCAAGATAAACAGGCTTTTCCATAACAGGTGAAGAATTTAAACATGCAATTAAAATGTCAACAGATTTATGAGAATCCTTTCAGAGAGGAATGCATATTACTGAACAGGTTCCCCCTCATGTAGAAATCTGCCAAGGATTGTTTTTGCTATTTGTTGGGTATCAGAAGTATTGCATTCGATCCGGATAATTTTTTCACGATCTTTTTTTTCAAGATCATAAGAATACGTTTTATCATAGTAATAAAGAACGATATCAATGGCAGCAGAAAAATCATCTTTCCAAATGGCTTCGATTGCCTTTTTTGCATTTTGTCCACCCAATCTTTTGGTAATTTTCTCAATAGATACGATCAGTAGTTCTTTGGGAAAAGAGGCATAATCCTCTTTCAGTCTTTCAATACGTATTGATTTGGGAACATCGAGAAGAATGGTTTTGGCGCCCTGCTTCTGCAAATAAAAAGCGTCGGGCAGGCAAACTCTGCCAATATGTAAGCTTTCATCTTCAGTCCATATGGGTTTTTGAAGATCAAAATGCAACCATTCATCGGCAAGCAGGTTTTCGAACTGCTCGTTGGTAGGTTGTTTCTGTTGACCAATGGCGCCAAAGGCAGACCCTTTATGGCAGGCAATTTTTTCCAGATCCAGCACCTGTTGCCCGCTTTCTTTCATGGCATGTAAGATATCAGTCTTCCCCGAGCCTGTTTTCCCTGCGATCACATATAATTCTGCCTTTTGCACCCAGATCTTTCTGATGTACCTTCTGTAAGTTTTATATCCTCCTGTAAGCAAATGTACACGAAAACCTGCCGCTGACAATAGCCAGGCCATGCTTTCTGAGCGCATACCACCTCTCCAGCAGTGCACCAGCAATTCTTTGGTTTTTGTTAACTGCAGCGCCTTTTTCACATATGCCTGCAGTTTTTTTCCGGCAATTCCCAACCCCTCAAAAACTGCCGCTTCACGACCCGATTTTTTATACAATGTGCCGATGATGCGGCGCTCCTCGTTATCGAAAAGAGGCAGGTTGTAAGCTCCTGGTATGTGTCCATCTGTATATTCACCCGGAGAGCGAACATCAAAAACAGGGAATTTTTTACGCAATTCCATGAACCTTTCAACCGTAACCTGATTGACCATATTTTTAACTATTAAAGAGTACACTCCGAAAACGGGTTTTCGGAGAAATTCGTGTAATTACCATGTTTTTATTTATCTGAATATCAGGCATTATAATTAGTATCAATTCG
>CAYMLS010000352.1:0-5297 GCA_964390665.1 uncultured Bacteroidales bacterium
AGTTTATGTCATTTATTATAGCTTTTTTTGGTTCCAAGTGAAAGTATAAGGCTCCCCCACCAAAAAACGGTTCAATATATCGCCCACTATATTGCGGGATATGTTTAATGAAGTAAGGAATCTCTTTTGATTTTCCACCTCTGTATTTTACAATTGGTTTCATACTTTGGCTGATTTCCGTTTATATTTTAAAATGTTTTCAGCAACCACATTTAAAATTTGTGTTGCTTCTTCCTCTTCAGCAATAATTTCATAAACCTTGTCTGCCGACCATAAACGAATTAATTCTTTCGTGTCTATTCCAAGCAAACTTGCGAGTGTAAATACTTGCTCTCTTTTTGCTCGTCTATCGCCTTTTTCTATCTTACAGTATGTAGCAGTATCTATTTCTATAGAAGCCGCTAACTGTCGCTGAGTGATTTGTTTCTCAATTCTCTGCATCCTTATTTTCTCACCAAAAATTGTTGACATATTTTTGTCTTGACATTATTTGGCAAATATAACTCTTTTTTACCTATCATTCAACTTTACGGTGAGGCAGAAAAATTTGAAAAAGATATTGAATATACTGAAAACAACGTACAAACTACTGCGCATAAAATTTTCCTTGCCAAAGGTCTTTGTTTTCCAGTTGTTGTTCTATTAACCTGATCATTTCATCACTTCTTATGCCTTTCCAGCTGGTTCGTAAATTGTAGTCAGGAGGCACTTCTCCGGCCATACGTTCAATGGAAATATCTGGTCTGAGTCTGGCAATAAACGCTGCCATAAGATCTGCATAATCCTCAGGTTCAAAAAAATGAAATTGACCCGGATCGCTTGTATAATCTTTGGCCATTTGTGTATCGCTTACAATCTGCAATTGATGGAACTTTACAGTATTTACAGGCAAATCAGAAATGATTTCACTTTGTTTAAGTATCTGTTCTCTGGTTTCCCCTGGCAATCCTATGATCATATGAATTCCCACATGAATACCTTTAGACGCTGCCTGATTTATGGCACGTACTGAATCTTTGAAAGTATGCCCCCTGTTGATTCTTAGCAAAGTATCCTCATAGCATGATTCTACGCCATATTCCAGATTTACAATATACTTTTGGCCAAGTTCTGCCAGGAAACTGAGTTTTTCCTCGTCGATACAATCAGGTCGCGTGCCAACGGCAATACCGGAAATATGAGGATGCGACAACGCCTCAAGGTAACGTTGGCTGATGATGGGTAATGTATCGTAAGTATTGGAGAAAGATTGAAAGTAGGCAATAAAAAGTTTTGCTTTTTTGTACCTTTTGCGAATAAACTTCAGACCTTTTTCGATTTGGTTTTGAATATCATGATCATCATGGCAATAAGTAGGGCTAAATCCCTGGTTATTGCAAAAAGTACATCCTCCTGCGCCTTTAGTACCATCGCGGTTTGGGCATGTAAATCCGGCATTCACGCTCACTTTCTGAATGCGGCTTCCATATTTTTTTTTACAGTAGTCGGTAAATGAATAAAAGCGACGTTTGTTGCCCCATGAATAGGTCATAATTCTAAAATTTTGATGCAAAATTAGGATTTATATTATTATTTTTCACCAACTTGTATTCAACAATTGCCCTTTCCTGATATTCAAACCGTGGAACTTCGTCGTTGAAATTTTGATTGTTACTTATTTGGTACTTGTAAGAAAACGCAATTGCTGTTTTGGTCTCGCTTAGAAAACAGTCATCGCCCGCCTTGCACCTAAGCTTACTTCAACAGGGAAAGATTATCAGGCATAGATGAAGGCATGAGTTTTTCTTGCATACACCATTTATGGTTCCAGAACAAATGTTGGTATACCAACATTTGTTCTCTCCGGTGATTGAAAATCTCCGGAGTTTAGGTTGTAAATCCTTTTAAAACAATGTTTTAAATGGTAATTTTGTGCTTATGCCTAAAAATGCTACATTTGCAAGCGTTAATCCCTAACCCATTTGCATGCACTTTTTAGACATTCTCATTTTTACTCTTTACATGTTGGCAGTAATAGGAATCGGAATATGGTTTCTTTTGAAAAATACAGGCGTTGATGACTATTACGTTGGAGGACGAAAGATCGGAAGTTGGCATATCGGATTATCAGTAGTGGCCACAGATGTGGGAGGAGGTTTTTCAATAGGTCTTGGCGGATTAGGATTTGTAATGGGTTTATCAGGTTCATGGATGTTATTTACGGGACTTGTTGGCGCCTGGTTGAGCGCAGTGCTTTTAATACCAAGGGTAAAATCCATTGAAAAGTTCAGGAAATTCTATACTTTTCCCCAAATGTTGGGGCATTTTTATTCTCCCCGTGTTGCATTATTAGCGGGAATTATCTCCGGTATTGGTTATTTGGGGTTTACCAGTTCGCAAATTCTTGCAGGAGCAAAGCTGGCATCGGCAACATTTATAGAACTTGATATGCAAATGGCACTGATCATTATGGGCGCCATTGTTATATTGTACACGGCTATGGGAGGCATCAAGGCAGTAATTTACACAGATACCATACAATGGATCATCCTGATGGCCGGGTTGATTTTTATTGGTATTCCTGTATCTTACTTGAGTGTGGGTGGATATAGTGAGATCAGCAGGGTTTTACCGGATGAATTTTTCACATTAACTAATATTACCTGGCAACAAATCGTAAACTGGGCTGTTACAATTATACCCATTTGGTTTGTTGGCATGACTTTATACCAGCGAATATACGCTTCACGAAACAAAAAGCAGGCACAAAAAGCATGGTTGGTTGCCGGATTGTTTGAATATCCAATCATGGCTTTTATGGGTGTAATATTAGGTTTGCTGGCAAGGGTTGCATTTGAGCAGGGTTTATTCGGTTATCTGGGTTTTCCTGCAAACTCCGCTCTTGATATAGAAATGGGTTTGCCAATGCTATTGCGAACCGTATTACCTGTAGGGCTGATGGGGTTGATGATGGCCGCCTATTTCTCGGCAATCATGTCAACGGCAGATAGTTGCCTGATGGCATCCTCAGGAAATTTCCTTACCGATCTGCTCGGCAGATGGATAAAAATGCCATCCACCAACAAAGGTTTTCTGCTGGTTTCTCAATTGATCACCCTGGTGCTTGGTACAATGGCATTACTTCTGGCAACTGTTATGCCCAATGTACTGGAACTTATGCTTTATTCATATGCCTTTATGGTTTCCGGATTGTTTGTTCCGGTAATGGCAGCATTGTTTATCAAAAAAGCGAGCGCTACAGCAGCATTTTGGGCCATGCTTCTGGGCGGCACAACAACCATTTCGCTTATCATACTGGATATGGATCTGCCTTTGGGCTTAGATGCCAATATTTTCGGAATCACCCTTTCTTTTATAACTTTTCTGTTGTTTCAGCAAATGGGAAACAAGCAGCAAAGTAAACACATCAATTAATTAAAAACTTTTAAACGCTATTTTATGGAATATTCATTTTATACACCAAATGACGAGGTGAGTGAAGATAAGAAAAAAGAAATTGCAGATTTTTTGCATGAACATCTTGATCAATTCGGGGATGATCACGCCTCTATTATGAAATGTATCAATTTTGCCCTTGATGACAAAAATAAATTTGGTGGTTTTGTATTGGAAGCCATTGATAAGGGGCAAATTGTTGGTGCAGTTGTGATCAATAAAACAGGAATGGAGGGATATATCCCGGAAAACATTCTTGTTTATATAGCAGTACACAGAGACTACAGGGGCAAAGGTCTTGGCAAGGATTTGATGCTTAAAACCTTTGACAAGGCAGAAGGAAACATCAAATTACATGTTGAACATGACAATCCTGCCCGTTTCCTTTATCAGAAATTGGGTTTTACCAATAAGTATATGGAAATGAGGCTCAACCGATAAAATAAACCATTATGGCTGAGATAACGATCAGTAGCAAAAAGCTACGACATAATTTTAATTTTCTGAAAAACTTTTTTGACAAAAACAATATTGAATGGGGTATTGTAAGTAAACTATTGTGTGGCAATGAGATATTATTGAAGGAACTGATCGATATGGGTGCCCGGGAACTAATGGATTCCCGTATCAGTAATTTGCGAAAGATCAAAAAGATCAATCCCGATATTAATACGGTCTACATAAAACCCCCACCCCGTCGCAGTCTGGCTTCGGTAGTAAGATATGCCGACGTTAGTTTTAATTCTGATCTTGAAACCCTGAGGTTGATCTCTGTGGAAGCAGGCAAGCAAAAAAAGGTACACAGGGTCATCATCATGATTGAAATGGGAGATCTGCGGGAAGGTGTGCTGGGTGAAAACCTTATCACTTTCTACGAAAAAGTTTTTGAGCTGCCCAATATCTCTGTGGTAGGACTTGGAACCAATTTTAACTGCATGTACGGCGTAATGCCTTCGCATGACAAGTTGGTTCAGTTGAGTTTATACAAACAGATCATTGAGGTTAAATTTAATCAAAAAATAAAATGGATATCAGGAGGGTCATCTGTTACGATCCCTATGATTCAGAAGAAACAACTTCCCAAAGGTATCAATCACTTCAGGATAGGAGAAACGTTGTATTTTGGCAACAATCTTATTACAGGGAAAACCATCAAAGGGATGAAGGATGATGTGATCACGCTTTATGCCGAAGTAATAGAATTGCTTGAAAAACCAATTGTTCCACAAGGAGAACTAGGTGAAAACCCCTCTGGTGAGACGTTTGAAGTAAATCCGGAAGATTATGGAAAAAAATCCTGGCGAGCATTGATAGATATTGGGTTATTAGACATTTCACCAGACTTTCTGATCCCAATGGATAAAACCATGGAAATTGCCGGTGCCAGTTCTGATATCGTTGTTATTGATCTGGGTTCAAATCCCAAAAACTACAAGGTAGGTCATTTTTTAAAGTTTAAGTTGAAATATATGGGTGCCCTCGCCCTGTTTAACTCTGACTATATCAATAAAAAACTGGTTGAGTAATCATCTGGCATTTCAGCAAAACATACACTTTACATTAAGGCATCTGTTATTTATACAAATAAAAAAACACTCATCCCGAATCTTTATCGTGGGTGAGTGTTTTTTATGAGGTACCTCTCTGCTGACATTTATTATTTGACTGCCATTATTTTATCCTCTGTTCCTTTATATGTTGGGTAAAGTCTATCTCTGAAAGCAAAGAAGAAAAAGAATTTCACTACATAGTGCTTGCAAGAAAACGCCAACTGCTGCCCAAAATGAAATGTGGGTAAACGTTGGGTTCGCCATCAAAACAGTCGATTACGAAAAGTAAACTCCTGTTTTTCAGTCATCGCC
>CAYMLS010000353.1:0-5220 GCA_964390665.1 uncultured Bacteroidales bacterium
GTACCCGAATAATAGGACCTTAAGGTGATCTTTCCTTGTTTGGGTTTTCCAAGTTTCATCCTTTCGGCAGTGGGCTCTATACCATGATCAATGGCATTACGGAATATGTGCATCAGCGGATCGGTTAGCCCTTCAATGATACTTTTATCCAGTTCGGTTTCCGTTCCTTCGGCAATAAACTGAATTTCTTTGTCGAGCTCATTGGAGAGATCACGCACCAATCGCTTAAACCGTATCATGATGGTTTCAATGGGTATCAGACAGATCTCAAACGTATTATCGCGCAGTTGCCTTGAAATTTTTTCGATGTTTTCGGCTATACCGGCCAATTGGGGATTGTTCTGGTTGTCGGCCAGCAAACTCAGACTAGCTTGTGTGGTAACCAGCTCGCTAACCAGATTCATCAGACTATCGAGTTTATCGGAAGATACCCTTATGTTGCTGATACTTGTTTTCTTATTTTGAACAGAGAGATCATTAACACTATTGATCAGGGGTTCTTCTTCGGTATCTTTTTGCTGAATATGGATGCTGAACTCTTCCAGTATTTTAGTTTCGGTCTCACCTTTTGGGTTGATCAGTTTATCAAGTTCGTTGCTGAAAGAGGTAACGGCAAGTAAATTGGTGTCGGCAATTTTTGCAATGTTCACATCGCAAAGATCTTCCACGAAAATAAAAACATCTTTAATATCATCAACGGATTTATCTGTTGCCAGCACTACTTCCCAGTAGACATAACATTTTTCGGGGTCCAGACTATTGAAACCGGGCAGGGTGTCATTTTTCAAAAATGCCCGGCAGTGCCCCAGACTGTTGAGTTCATCGATCAGAAAAAAAGGATTTGTTCCGTTGCTGAAGATGTCGTCGTGAGGTTTTACAGTAACAAAAAAAGTAGGCACTTTTTCAAATACCTGCGATTTTTCTTTTCCGGTTTGGTCTTTTGGTTTTTCAGTGGTTGTGTGAGGGTCTTCGGGTGTTTGTTCCTTGCGGGTAAAAGCAAAAATACGACTTAACAGTTCCTGGTGGATTTTTTCCTGTTTTTCGGAAATTTTTTCGTCGTTTTCCAGCAATATTTTCAGATGATCAACAGAGGCGAGGGTAATGTCAAGAATATCCCTGTGAAGTTGAAGGGTATCGCTGCGTATCATATCATAAATGGTTTCAAGTTCATGGGTGAAAGTGTCCATTTTATGAAAACCAAACATTGAGCTTCCCCCTTTCAGCGAGTGCATTACCCTGAATACCTCTTCGATAATATTTTTATCGCCGGGGTTTTCCTCCAATACCAGTAGTGCATCTTCAAGACTGTTTATCAGGTCATTGGCCTCATCAACGAATTTTTTCTTAAACTGTTCCATTTATCTTACGACTTTACTGATTGCTGCGAGTAATTTTTCGGGTACAAAAGGTTTCACGATCCAACCAGTGGCACCTGCTTCTTTCGCTTCCATTTTTTTGTTTTGCTGCGATTCGGTTGTAAGAAACAAAATAGGTACAAACTTGTACGCTTCGCGATTACGGATCTCTTTGATCAGTTCAATACCATCCATTTCAGGCATATGCAGATCGGTAACGACAAGATCAACCTTTTCGCCATTGAAAAATTTCAGGGCATCTTTGCCATCCACGGCAGAAAGAACTTTATGACCGGCATTAACCAGCGTAAAACCTACAACTTCGCGGATACTTTCAGAATCATCAACAATTACAACTGTTTTTTCCATAATTCATTCGAATATATTTTATTTACGTGCCTCCATAGACCGTAACACCATCAGACGCATCTACTGCTATCGCACATTCTATTCATTTCCTTTTGTAAACCTCTGCTTATAATAGATCCCGTAAACAAAAACATCCGGGATATCCGTTATTTTATGATCTTGCTGATGGCAGCCAATAGTTTTTCGGGCATAAAAGGCTTAACGATCCATCCTGTTGCTCCTGCCTTTTTGGCTTCCATCTTTATACTTTGCTGAGATTCGGTTGTCAAATAAAGAATAGGGACATATTTATAATGATCCATTTTTCGCACCTCCTTTATCAAACCTATGCCATCCATATTGGGCATATGCAGATCTGTTATGACCAGATCAATATGTTTTCCATCAAGATGCTTTAAGGCATCCACCCCATCACAGGCATGAAGAACATTGTATCCGGCATTTTCGAGTGTAAAGATGACTACTTCTCTTATACTTTCCGAATCATCTACGATTAATATGGTTTTGTCCATATAACTATTTTTTTGCTATTGCTGGTTTAAGTGGTTTAATAATCGGTTGATACATCTGTTTACTTTTGCGGGTATACAACACCTGCATTCGAAAGCAATGTTTTAAGGTCGTAGGGCAGATCCATCTGAATTTTAACTTTTCCACCATTGTTTTCCATGCCTTTTTTCCAGGATTCAATGATCTGCAAAAAGGAAACATCCAACCCTGCAACATTTTTGACCATCAGGGCAATCTGTGAGAACTCCTGCTTCTGCTCTTCGAGAATTTTTTTTATCTCTTTGGCATTGCTGAGGGTAAGGGCACCTTCAAAAACCATTTTCATGACCGATTCACCCGAATCTTCAGAAACATTCCTGGTAAATTTAAAATCCTGCATTTTCTTTGATTAATAAAATGAATAATTCGTTCATCGTTCTTATTGGCATTTGTAAATCATGCTATCAGAAAAACTCCACATCATTGCCATCATCTTTATTTGTATTTTCAACCTCTTCTTCCACTTTAAAAAGTTCGGAGAGGTCTTCCACACCATCATTGTTTTTATTAAACAAAGTTTGGTTATGAATCATCCTTTCTGATTTCATGGTGTAATAATCTTCAATTTGTCTCAAACCCTCTGCTTTTTCTTCTTTGCCCAGTGGTTTTCTGATTTTGATGAGTTCATTGATAGCATCAAATTTAATGATCAGATCATCAATCGTTTTTTCGAAAAAGTCGTAATATTTTACATCGTTAACAACCTGCTTGCCCGATTCATGAATTTCTTCACTTTTGCTGAGGATCTCTTGCTGGGCTTTTTCAACAAAATGCAAATTGTCTTTTACAATGGCAAAGTTGCTTGCTGTGCTTTCTAAAATATCAGTGATCTTTTCGATGCCTTTCACTTCATAAACGTAATAGGTGCATTCCTGGAAGAAATCTTTGAGCTGTGCTCTTGTATTCTCAAACAAACTTCTGATCTTGTTTTTCTCAAAATGATTATCGGCATACAATTTTATGATTTGCTGTGCCTTGGTGGCAGTTTCTTTTTCTTCGCTGATCAAAAAATTGCCAAAACTGATTTTATCAATGATGCTTTGCTCAATGGAATTTTCAATTGCTTCCAATTCCTTGAATTTATCAAAAAGTTCGTTTACGATTTTGTAAACCAAAGACACTTCATCGGTTTGCTTCTTAAAGACCCTGAGGCACTCTTTATTCCCTTCAATCAGTTCTTTAAAAGCATCGGTGATCTTACCGAGGGTAAGATGGCTGCCATTATTTTCAAAAACATTCAAAGAACCTGCAATGCGGGCAATTGAGGTCATATCCTGCCCTATCTCGATCATTTTGTTGCTGATCTGCTCAATGGCATCCTGGTATTCTTTGTTGGTATGCAACAGTTGGGCAACCTGTATTTCAGTGATCTGTGGAATTTGAATAAAGAAAGGGTTTTTGTTCAGATCGCTGGTATCAATACCACTGTCATTTTCATTCAGCCCTTTGATGATGAGTTTGTGGGTCTGCTGTATATGGTTCATCTTCTGGCGGATGATGTCATGGTACTGCAAATTGGTAATGATCCTGCCAACATTCTGATTGCAACTTTGGCTGATATCTTCGATGCGGTTTTTATTTTTCATCGTTTCTTTATGATGAATTTCAATGGCATCCAGATCCTTTTTTAAAACTTCAAGTTTATTGAGTAATCCATTAAATATGATGTCTTTTAGCTTGGAAAGATCAGCATAAACTGTTTTAATATGATTTTGTATGTTGTAAATATTTTCTTCAAAAACAGGGCAATAATCTTTTACTTTATTGATAACCGCCTCGAATTTGGCAGCATCCTGATCGGTAAACGAACGAAGTCCGTAGTCAAAAAATGTGTTATTCAGTTTAATATTGGAGAGCAACAACTTCAAAGAAGCCAGGTTTTGCCTGAAATTGTTGATCGGCACAAACATAAGACTGAAGTTGGATTGTACACGCTCGAGGGTGCTCAAGGTATGATTGATTTGATTTTCGAAAGTAAAAAACTCTTTCTGCAGAAATTCAAAATTATCCTTGAGCAACACGATTTTTTGCAAATTGCCTTCATCACCGATCTTGTCAAACACCAAACT
This sequence comes from uncultured Bacteroidales bacterium, assembly GCA_964390665.1. Lineage (GTDB taxonomy): Bacteria > Bacteroidota > Bacteroidia > Bacteroidales > UBA7960 > SKVR01. The sequence goes on from CAYMLS010000353.1 coordinate 4,343, forward strand.
GGCATTTTCGGTTATATATCTTGCTTTTTGATGATTTTCCTTGAGGGCTTTATTCATGGCCAGAAAATCATCAGAAGAACAGGAATGCAGATCCATGATTTTTTTATCAATCGTAAAAAAGATCTCCAGTATTTGATTTAATACGGTTGATTCTTTTTTATTTGTATGGATTTGATTCATAACTGTATTATATTTAATGGGTTAAAACTTGTTTCTGTTTATTGAATATGTTTTTTTCATCTAAAATTTCAGACCCCAAACGGGTTACAGACCCGCATTACAAAAATCAATTGTAATTTTGCGCCCTGATCATTTCATATTTCATCAGCACATCAAAGGTTGAAGGTATGGTGTTGGCGTAGGTTTCAAAAATCACTGAATTCTTTCGCTTTTTGTTATCTATCAGGCGAAGTCTGAAGTAATTTTCGGAAAGTTGATTTACGCGCATTTCGTATTGACTTCCTTGTGCTTTCATAACCTTATATTTTTTGTACAACGTAAGGTAAATATCATGCAGAGAATTTTTACCTTTAAATGAATGAGTAAAAATAATGCGAGTACAGGGCTTTAAAAACCGTATAAATACGCGAATTTTCAATTTTTTTTTTAAGCGTTTCCCTTATTTTTGTTGCGCTTTTCTATTTAAAGGAAATCATAAAAACCTGATATTTTGAATATTATAATTCTACCTTTACGTAAAATTATTTTTCAACAGGTTTGCGAAAAATGAAGATTTTTTTCAATTTTTGACAAAATTCACCCTTTTAAAGCAAGATGAACCGAGCCATGACAAAAACTTTGACACACACGCACATGATAAGATTTCGCGGCATGTAAAACATGCAGTCAGACTGTTAGCGAGCTCTCTCGTTGGAAAA
>CAYMLS010000354.1:0-5220 GCA_964390665.1 uncultured Bacteroidales bacterium
AACCAGGGACACACGGATTTTCAGTCCGTTGCTCTACCAACTGAGCTATGGTACCCCGTTTTAGAACAGTGCAAATTTAAATAAACATTTTTAACCTGCAACATGTTTTTTCTGTCAACATTAAAAAAATATGAAATTATTATTCTCCTCAAACCTTAAGAGAATAATCAATTCTTATATAAACAAATCTCTTATTCCGATATATTTCTGTTTTTTCAGGAGAAACAAAGCCAATAAAATATGCACCGACTGGCCAAAAATATTTTTCAAATAACCTTATCTTCGCAAAATATTTAATTTGCAGGCAACGGTTTTATACCAAACAAAAAAAATACATTTCTATTTCAGACAGACGATATCTGTTGCAAAAACCAAAAACCCATGAACAAAACACCCATTTCCTCGCTGGGCGAGTTTAACCTGATCGATCAGCTCACACAAAACATTAAACATTACAACAACAACACCCTGAGAGGTATTGGCGATGACACCGCTGCCATCTCCAACGGCGAACAGATCACCCTGCTTACCAAGGATCTTTTGGTGGAGGGGGTACATTTCAATATCATGTACACGCCGTTAAAACACCTGGGTTATAAATCCATTGTCGTAAACCTTTCGGATATATATGCCATGAATGGCAGGGCGACCCATGTAATTGTGGGTATTGCCGTATCCAGCAGATACACAGTGGAAGCACTAAAAGAAATTTACGAAGGGATGATGCTTGCCTGCGAAAAATATCAGGTTGATCTGGTGGGCGGAGACACCACAGCAAGTGTTTCTGGTTTATCTATTTCGGTAACCGCCATGGGTACAGTAGACAGAAATAAGATCACCTATCGCTCAGGCGCTCAGGATAACGACCTGATATGCGTGAGTGGCAACCTCGGTGGGGCTTATGCCGGGCTACTGGTGCTGGAAAGAGAAAAAGAGGTTTTTAAAGCCAACCCCGATACACAACCCAACCTTAGTTCCTATTCCTACGCACTGGAGCGGCAACTCAAACCCGAGGCACGAAAAGATATTGTGGAAATGTTAGACAGGAAAAACATTGTTCCGACATCCATGATCGACATTTCTGATGGTCTTGCCTCCGAGATCTTCCACATTTGCAAAGCATCGCAGAAAGGGGCCGCCATCTATGAAGAAAAATTACCCCTCGAAATGCAGGTCGGTGCCATTGCCAACGAATTTAATATTGATCCCACTACCTTTGCACTCAATGGCGGCGAAGACTATGAATTGCTCTTTACCGTCAGGCAGCAGGATTATGAAGCCCTGAAAGAAGAGGAAACCATCAGTATTGTAGGACACATCACCTCCGATCTTCAGCAAAAAAGCCTGATCACTACCTCCGGTAGTTTTGTGCCTTTGAAAGCACAGGGATGGGATAGTTTTCAGAGCAGCGGAGAAAAAAATCAATAATGACTGGGTATATATTGCTGTCAAACAGCATTTTTTACGTAATAGTTATGTCTTTGGCAACGGAAGAAAAAGGAAATAATGAATCCATATGGGAAAAAATAAGTTTTATGTTGTTTGGGAAGGTCACGAAACAGGCATTTTTAAGAGTTGGGCCGACTGCAAAAGGGTGATTGATGGATATGCATCGGCAAAATACAAAGGTTTTCCCAACCTTGAGCAGGCAGAATATGCTGTAAACCAACCTTTTTACAAATTCATAGGGAATAATAAAAAACCATCACCCTCTGCCACTTCTGCTTCCCGGTCGGGCACACCGGTATGGGATAGTATTTCGGTGGATGCGGCCTACAGTTCCTCCTCGATGATGATGGAATACCAGGGGGTGCACACCCAAACGAAGCAAAGGTATTTTAAGGTGGGTCCCCTTCCTCGCGGAACCAATAACGTGGGAGAATTTTTGGCCATTGTGCATGCCCTGGCCCTGTTCAAAAAAGAAAACATAAACCTTCCCATTTATACCGATAGTGTTACGGCCATGGCCTGGGTAAGAAATAAAAAAGCCAAAACCACCCTGAAAGAGGTTGGGGTAAACAAAAAACTGTTTGATTATATCCAACGCGCCGAAGCATGGCTGCAAAACAACACCTGGCAGAATAAAATCCTGAAATGGGATACCAAAAACTGGGGGGAAATACCGGCAGATTTTGGAAGAAAATAAAAGAAAACACAACGCCGGAAGCATTCTTCCGGCGCTGCTCATAAAATTCAAAAACAATTGATCAGAACAGATCAATCTTCGAGGGTGGATATATTTCCCGGATCAATACCCAGGGCCTGTGCTTTCAGTACTCTTCGCATAATTTTTCCGCTGCGGGTTTTCGGTAGTTTATCTACAAATTCTATTTTCTCGGGTTTGGCAATGGGTCCTACTTCGTGCCCGATATGAGCGCGAAGAGCTTCAATAAGTTTCTGGTCGGGCATAAATCCATCTTTCAGGATAGCAAAAACATTGATGGCATTCCCTTTGAGTTGGTGCGGCACCCCAATGGCAGCCGCTTCAGCAATGGCAGGGTGACTGACACAGGCACTCTCAATATCTGCCGACCCCAGTCTGTAGCCTGAAACCTTGATCACGTCATCCACCCTTCCTATGATCCAAATATATCCGTCTTCATCAATACGTGCACTATCGCCGGTAAGGTAATATCCGGGATATTTGCTCCAGTACTGGTCAACAAACCGGTCATCATCTTTAAACAAAGTTCTGACCATAGAGGGCCACGGGTTTTTGATCACCAGAAATCCTTCCTGGTTCGGACCCAGTGGTTTTCCATCTTCATCCAGAACCTCCATCTTAATTCCCGGAAAAGGAACGCCTCCTGAGCCAGGTTTAAGTGGTTCGGAGGGGAATGGAGAGATGATATGCATGCCTGTTTCGGTTTGCCACCAGGTATCAATAACCGGGCATTTTTCATCCCCTACTACTTTGTGGTACCATTTCCATGCTTCAGGGTTGATGGGTTCCCCCACCGATCCTAAAATTCGCAGGGAAGAAAGGTTGTGTCTTTTCACCCAACTATCGCCAAAGCGCATAAAACCCCTGATGGCAGTTGGGGCAGTATACAAAATATTGATCCCGTATTTTTCGATCATCTGCCACCACCGGTTGGGATAAGGATGGAAAGGAGCACCTTCGTACATGAAAATGGTACCACCATTGAGCAACGGACCATATACAATGTAAGAGTGGCCTGTGATCCATCCCGGATCTGCGGTGCACCATATTCTGTCTTCTTCCTGCAGGTCGAGGTAATACTTTGTGGTAACGTACGTTCCTACCATGTATCCGCCATGGGTATGCAGGATGGCTTTGGGTTTTCCTGTCGTACCCGAAGTATACAAAATAAAAAGAGGGTCTTCTGCATCCATGATCTCCAGCTGGCATGCATTGTTTGCCACCGGAAACTTCACCAGCTCATGATACCACATATCCCTGCCAGGTTGCATAAAAACATCTTCACCGGTTCGTTTTACAACCACTACATGCTCAATACTCCCGGCTCTTTTCAGTGCTTCATCGGCGATCTGTTTCAGCGGTACAATTTTACCCCGCTGATAGGCACCATCTGCCACCAGCAACACCCTCGATTCACTGTCTTCAATTCTCTCGGTAAGCGACTCTACCGAAAAACCACCATATACAACCGAATGTACTGCTCCGATGCGGGCACATGCCAGCATGGCGGTAACTATTTCAGGAATCCGTCCCATGTAAATGGTCACCCTGTCTCCTTTCTTTACGCCCATACTTTTGAGTACGTTGGCAAAACGGCAGGTTTCCTGATGTAAACGAAAATACGACATGGTTTCGGTAGTGCCCTTTTCGCTTTCCCAGATAAGGGCCAGTTTATTGCGTCTGAAATTTTTCAAATGTATATCCAGACAGTTATAGGCAATGTTGGTTTCTCCACCGGTAAACCATTGAAAAAAGGGTTGATTACTATCATCGAGAACCTTGTCCCATTTGCGGAACCAATGGAGTTCATTGGCAAAATTTTCCCAAAAACCCAGATAGTCTTTGCTTGCCTGTTCATCCCAGTCTTTCCGTTTTTTCAGTTGCACCTTTTTAAGTGTTTCGTCTGAAGGGTAATACACCTCACCGCTTAACTTTTTTTCTTCCATATTGCGAATGTTTTATGATTATATAATTAAATATAATGATAAATGCGCAAAAAAAGAACATAAAGTTTTATATTCTTTGCCCACAACATGATGATAAGTTATGGCAATGACTCCGTTTTGCCAAGATCATACACCAACTCTCTTACATATAATGCCCATTCGCCGGGTCTTTTTGTACGATTGAAAACAGCATATGGGACAGGATCACCAAAAACAAGATGTATATCACTTCCCTTTTTCAAAAACATCTCAGCGGGTAATCTGGCAGCTTCCAATGATATTTTTATCCCCATCATTTTCCTCCATTGATAGATGCGGTTGAAAACAGGAGAGTTTTGTCCGTTGATAAACACCGGAACAACAAAACGCTGCGTTTGGATCGCTTTGCTGATAAACGACTTATGCCAGGGTGGATCCTGTATTTTACCCCTTATTCTTCTTGAAACCAGCCCTGCCGGAAAAATCATGATCTGTTTATCCGACAGAAAAACCTGATTGATAGCATCTGTTTGTTGTCTGGTATTTTTCCCAAATACATTTACACCCACAATGAGCGGTCTGAGATTGGGCACATGGTAAAAAAAGTTGTTGGAAGGGGAAACAACATCCCCTTTGAATTGATGGATACTATGCAAAAAAGACAAGGCATCGATTCCTCCCAGTGGATGATTGGCAACAAATATGCATCTGTCAGCATCTTTTATTCTCTCTGCATGGTGGATGTAAATACGAATATTTAATTCTTCAAGCAAAGCATGGATGAAATCCATTCCCTTTTTATCAGCCACTTTCAGGTAAAGGGCATTAATTTCATCTTCACGAATAAACATTTTTAGTTTATTCATCACAAATCGTGGAAGATGCCTGAATAGAAAATACTTACTTCCACGCATCATTTTTTCTACATCAAGAATCTTTCCTGATATATCTTGTGGGGTATCCATGAAAATTTAAATAAAATATAAAAATAAGTAAGGTGGTAAGTTCGCTTTAGCTAATGCGTAAAATTAATAAAAACTGTTAGTAAAAATGGAGAATAGAAAAAAGAATTTTCTTTATTATTTAGTGCTTGCAAGAAAACGCCAATTGCTGCCCAAAATGAAATGTGGG
>CAYMLS010000355.1:0-5184 GCA_964390665.1 uncultured Bacteroidales bacterium
ATCATCCATTGCTGACGAGCTGCTATTCGCCGATATTAAAGAAGAAATAGTAGTTGTGGAGTTTGTAAACAAAAATAAAGGAATGCTCAATTTTGTAAAAGACACTGAAAAACAGGGTTTTTTCAAATATGCCGGGGTTATTAAAGATCCACAAATTGGAGATATTCTGAAAGTACGTTTTAACGGTGATGGGCAGAATAGTTTCTATAAAGTATTCACAGCAAAAAAGGCTGACGACAAAACCCAATCTGATGCCATAAAGAATTTTGATGCTAAAATTCACATAAATCTATCACAATCCTTTGGTTTTGTTGATGATGTTTTTGTTGAACCTGGAATTATTCAAAAATACAATCTAAAAAATGGGGACAAAGTAAATGGCTCTGCTATTCTGTCTTTTAACAAAAAAAAGGGTGAATGGGGATGGAAGGCATTTAAAATTGCCAAAGAGTTTGCTTAATTGACATAAACGGCTTAGAAACAGACAACTAAAAAACATTTCTTTCTGTGCACTTCCACTGCACACTTCTGTCTCACCTTTGTATCGTTGATTCACAAAAACGATAAAGCAGATGAATACTACGCTTGACAATAAGACAGAATATACCCACTTATTACAAACCGAAGAATGGAAAAATAAGCGGCAAAAAATCCTCAGGCGTGATGATTACAAATGCTATATGTGTGGTAGTGCTAATGATTTGGAAGTTCATCATCGTCAATACCACAAAATATCAGCTACAGGGCAGTTTGTTAAGCCGTGGGATTATAAGGAAAATAATCTGATTACACTTTGCAAAAACTGCCACACCCAGGGACACCAGAAATTTACAATACCCGTTTTTAATATCTAATTCAAAACTTTTAAATATGAGCTTCTTATTTCAAATATTCGGAACCAGGAAACCTGAAGAATTAGATACAAACAACATTAATATGGAGAAAAAAACAGAAAATGCAATGGATGAGCAACGCTTTGAGAATGTTTTCGTGAACAGCGAAGAACCCATTAAGGAAATAGCCCCAAAAACCAGTAATCAACTGGATGATTTTCTTCAGCACGATTATTATCGTCAAGGATTCAACGATGGCTACAATACACATTCATCTGATGTAATGAAAAGTAAGGTAAATGTCATCAAATCCGAATTCAGAAATCTGATTAGTCATAAAATAGATAACCTGCGTAAAGGTATCCTGAACCTCGAAGACCATTTAATCAATGTTGAAGGGATGGATGAGCGCCTTGAGAAAAAGCTTCGCAAAAGGATAGACTACGAAAAGGAGAAATGCCAGGATTTGGAAGGAGAGAAAGCCTTGTCAGCTTTGGATGAAGGAATTGTAATGGAGTGTATCCATAAATTCAATGATGGATACATTGCCGGCACCCAGCAATTTCTTGATGAAAATATGCTGGCTAATGCAAATGGACTATTTGATTAATAACCTTAAAACCCTATTACCATGCTGAAAATATTCTGCAAAATTACCGGCGATGATTATAATATCCTGGCAACTGAGACACCCGAAAGCCGCAAAAAAGTAATTGCGCAAGGCACTGTTATCTTCATTCCGGTAATCATTTGGTTTATTATCGGGTATTTGGTTTCAACCAAGATCATGGAGTTAAATAGCGGTACCGGATTGCTCATTAGCTCTATTCTCGCTTTACTTATTTTCATCCTTGAAAGAACCATTATCATGGCGCATGGCAGTAAAATAATCAATTTGTTCAGGGTAATCCTGGGGATTGTTATTGCAGCCTTAGGTGCAATATTTCTTGATGAAATAATTTTTGCTGCTGATATTGAGCATCAGATACATAAAATGCAAACTGAAAATCATGAAACATCCAGTGCCAGGGTTAAGGATGAGTATTCTTACAGAATCGAATCATCAGAAACGAATGTAAATAAACTATATACCAACTGGCAGAGTGCATTGAACGAAGCCATTAGTGAAGCGGATGGAACAGGCGGCAGTGGGCAAAGAGGAATAAGTAATATCACCAACCTAAAAAAGGATATAGCTGATGAAATGAAAAATGATTATGAAATTGCATTAGCGGAATACAAACTGCTAATTGCAGATCAGGAAGCTGCCCTTCAAGCTCTTTCTCAAGAAAATGATAATCAAAACTACAAAGGAATCCTAATTAGGGTAAAAGCCTTGTTTCAATTGGTATTCAGCGATTGGGTAATGGCTTTAATCTATGGCTTATTTACCCTTTTTCTTTTCTCAATGGAGTTTTTGGTTGTTCTGATCAAAACAGGCTGGCAAAAAACCAACTATGAACGGCGTTTGGAAATGATTGAGGAAATAGGAAAAAGGAGAATGGAGATGATGATGGATCAACAATCCAGGTTATTGGCAAATCAATTCAATCCTGAATTTCAAAACGCGAAGAAACATCTTCAAATGCACAATCCTACCGGAGTATTTAATTGATAATCAAAAATTTTATCAAGAGATAAAAATGCAACTCAACAATTTACAATTATCTTAGCAGTATAATTCCCGTTTTATTTATTACTCACAACCAACAATTATGGCATTTATAAAGCACTTCGGTATTGAAAACTTCAGAATCTTTGGAAAATATACTCAATTTGATTTTGCACCCATTACCATCTTAACCGGTAAGAATAATTCGGGGAAAAGCTCTTTGATTAAGGCAATGCTTTTACTACAGGATAGTTTTGCTAATTCAGAATACACAATGGATAAAGACCAAGAGCCCCTTATCAATGTTTTAAAGTCATTGAGTGGTGGTTATGTTCTTGGTTCTTTTGATAAAATACTTTGCCATAATCAACCAATCAAAGAGAAAGAACACATCAGGTTTTCATTTAACACATCCTTAAATGGCTTACCTGATTATTTTATCATCTCTCTTTTTTTTAAAAAAAGAGATGAAAAAGTCAATTTTGGATCGGAAGGTCATCTTACCAAGATTGAAATCACAAATGCTCAGCACCGCATTTTTACCTATGAATGGTCTCCATCATCATTTGATTCAGATTTTAAGGGTGTATTTTTGTTTAAAAAGGGAGAAGATCAGAATAGTTTTATCAGAATCGATTTTTCATATTTTGATTCCTTATTTAGCTTATCATATCAACAATATGCTGAAAGATTTCACGACATTGGATTCAAACGAATGTTAAATATAAAAAGAAAGGGTAAAAAAGGACAATTAGAAAATTCCATTACGAGTTATTCAACGTTTGATTCTTTCAATAAAAACGATTATAACTGGAAAAACCAGAAAAAATGGGATGAAAATGAATTTAATATATTAAAGGGCATTTGGAAGAAGCTAAAGTCAAATTTTTCAGATCAAATTGATGATCTTAATAACGGAATACATTATGAACGTAAATCCATTCAACTTTCTGATATTTGGGAAGTTATGGAGTTCTCTGGCGCAGATTATGAACAAAATCAGGAGTTAACCAAATTTGTTGACCAGATTCTTATAAACAATTTGCGGGACTCCCTAGCCAAAACAAAAAGAAATCTCACGAGCTTCTCTTTCTATTCCTTTAGTAAGAATCAACCAAGTAGTTTATATGCTACGGATATTCCTGTTGGGTTTGCAGCTATTATTAAAAAAATCGGTGCATATTCATTCAATTGGGCCGAAACTCAATTTATTTCTGAATCCCTAAAACTATTTGAGATTTGTGATGAAGTTGAAGTAAACAGGGTCTCAGAATTAGGGTATGAAATTCTTTTTAAAAAAAATGATCGTAAGTTCACTTTTCATGAGATGGGGCACGGGAGCAGTCAGATTGTTCAGCTAATCCTGACAATTATCAATACATCAAGAAATAAAGTTTATAGATTTGGTGACAAAAATTTTAATTATTTTTCAAATGCATTTATTGTAGAAGAGCCTGAAACAAATCTTCATCCTGATTTTCAATCAAAACTTGCAGATTTCTTTATACTTGCCGCAAATACTTTCAATACGCAGTTCATCATCGAAACCCACTCCGAATACCTTATCCGCAAGCTGCAATATCTTACTGCCAATAAAAAGCATGAGTACAACATCAAACCGGAAGATACCGCGATCTATTATTTTAATGATCCAAAATCACTAAAAAAAGGAGAAGAGCAGGTGAAACGAATTCGCATCAGGGAAGATGGAATATTGGATGGTAATTTTGGTCCGGGATTTTTTGATGAAGCGTCGAATTTAATCAAAGAAATTTTCAAACTTTCAGGGGCTAATTAGATGGTAAAACCTTGTGTGTATATCGATTATCCCTTTTTTAAACTTTTACTTAAGAAGGGAGCTGCTTCATCAAACCCGTTGTTGCGAACAACGAAAAGACAATACAATTTGCTCATGGATTTTCTCTTTGATTCGGGCATCGATTTGGTATGCCATATTGACGATGATGAACCGGATGACTATGATCTAATAAGGGTTCTGGAAGATTATCATGTACAAGGGAAGGTGGTTTTAAGAAAGCTGGATAAGGAAATATTTTCTGATCAGTTGAAAAAGATTGGCGAAAATACTCCTTTCAACCTGTGTTTTTTGGCCGCTCCCGAAAAATGTCAAAAGGAGATTATAGAAAGCTCTGGTTACCAATGTATTTCAAATGAAACCTTTGATGATTTCATGGACCTCGCTTATCTAAAGAAAAATTCCTTTGAAGTAGCAAAAGATGGAGACATTGCCGGCTGGAGTGATTTTTCAAAACTATCGCATGAGTTTAATACCATCGTGTTTTTTGACAGCTATCTTTTTGCGAAGCAAACAAAAAAGACGAGATCACAATACACTGAAACGGTTTCTGAAATTATTTCAAAGATGTTAGTTCAAAACAAATGTAAAACAATTCACATTTTAATCGCTTTCCCTAAACTTCAACCCAACCAGGAAATTCAGGAGAGCATCGATGTGTTAAAGAATAAGCTGGAAAAATCAATAGAAAGCAAACTAAATGGATCTAAGGAGATTTTTGTAGGTCTTACAAAAATCTCCCAGAAATCATCCATAAACCATGATCGGTTAATTTTCACGAACTTCATGGTTTTGTTTTCTGGCGATAGTTTTAATTACTTCCAGCATGGCCAGCAACCCAACATAGAAACAGTGCTTACATCACATAGTATTCTGGATTGGCAAAACAACTTTCAGACTTATTTGAAAAAACTGAAAAAGCT
>CAYMLS010000356.1:0-5178 GCA_964390665.1 uncultured Bacteroidales bacterium
TAAATTATGCATCAAAAATAAGTATTTATTTTAAACTCTGAACATTTTTAATACTCTAATCTGTGTAAAACTCATATTGTTTTCTACCAGGCAATACAATATTGAGTTGCCCAATGGGCATCCTGTTGAATGCAGAAGGTAATCCTGTCCGTAAGAAATTCATCAGTGCTTGTCAGGGATCACGAATCCGGGGCGGGTTTTGTGCCATCATCCGGTCAAACGGTCTGGATACATGGGTAAACACATCATTTACATTGTGGGTGTAGTGTTTGGTGATTTTTAAGCTTATGTCCCGGTAATTCCTGCACATAGCGAATGTCCTTTCCTTCCTCCAGCAAGTGGGTGGCAAAGCTGTGCCTGAGCATGTGCAGTTGCACAGGTCGCTGAATACCCGCTGCCTTGGCCAGTGATTTCAACACATTGCTCATGGATGTAAAACTATACTTAGTGCTTGCAGGAAAATGCCAATTGCTGCGTTGGGCTTGCCTTCAAAACAGTCATCCCGTTATTTTTAACGGGACTCCTGTTTTTCAGTCATCGCCCGCCTTGCACCTGACACTTTCTTTAGCAGGCACAGAAAAAATCGTGGTTTTTCATGCTGACACCAAACACAAAAACGCAACCACCCATATATCAGATGATTGCGTTTTATTTCTGTCGGGGTGAGAGGATTCGAACCTCCGACCTCGTCGTCCCGAACGACGCGCGCTACCGGGCTGCGCTACACCCCGAATGATTCATGTTTGTTGAAAAGTTCTGCCCTGGTGTATGATGATCAGAAAGTATTTTCATCGTTTTTTTATGCAGGTTGAACCTTTGAAAAAATACTTTGTTTAACTTATCGATTGCAACAATTAAACAAACATGACGCATTGCTTTGCAAATTTAAAGAATTATGACTGGAATCCTACAACGAAATAACACTGAAAAAAACTTTTTTTACTTTTGTTATGGTACAAATAAATAAATCATCGCAAAACAAAAGGAACATCAATCCATTTCTATTCAGGATCGCCCATGATGAAAGCATCCATTTGCATGATATTGAAATGACAAAAACCTTATCCATAAACTAAAAAAAAGCACCAACATAATGATACACATTACCCGCAGGGAAACATTTAATGCAGCACACCGACTTTTTCGTCCTGAGTGGGACGATGACAAAAACCTGCAGGTTTTCGGAAAATGCTCCAATCCTAACTGGCACGGGCACAACTACGTTTTATATGTTACCGTAAAAGGAGATATTGACCCCGAAACCGGTTTTTTGATCAATCTGAAGGATCTGAGTTCACTGATACAACATAATGTCATCCAAAAGCTTGATCACAAAAACATGAACGTGGAAGTGGATTTCATGAAAGATCGCATGGCGTCTACAGAAAATCTTGCTATTGCCATATGGGAACAACTACAGGAGGGCATTGAGAAATTGGGTGCCCACCTGCACTGTGTAAAGGTGGCGGAAACAGAAAAAAATTCGGCCGAATATTACGGAAATTAATTCATTTTAAAATAATCATACTATGCCAGCAGAAATAAACAGACAAATGATATTGGAAAATTCAATGGACGGATACGAAAAAATTGATCAGTACAATGAAGAAAAAATAAAAAACTTATCACATCACTATTACAACGTACTGGAGCTGATCGGTGAAGATCCTACCCGCGAAGGATTGGAAAAAACACCCGAAAGGGTTGCCAAAGCAATGCAGTTTCTCACACATGGATACGATCTTGATCCGGCGGAAATACTGCGTTCGGCTATGTTTAAAGAAGACTACAGGCAAATGGTTCTGGTAAAAGACATAGAAATTTATTCGATGTGCGAGCACCACATGTTGCCCTTTATAGGAAAAGCACATGTTGCTTACATACCTAACGGTCATATTGTGGGATTGAGTAAGATTCCCAGGGTTGTGGATGCTTTTGCGCGCCGCTTGCAGGTGCAGGAAAGACTGACCACCCAGATCAAGGATTGCATTCAGGATACCCTGAAACCTATGGGTGTTGCGGTAGTTATTGAGGCACATCACATGTGTATGATGATGCGTGGCATCCAGAAGCAAAACTCGGTAACAACCACCTCCGATTTTACAGGTGCCTTTTTGGCTGAAAAGACCCGGGCCGAATTTATTCATCTTGTTGGGTCTAATTTGCATTAAAAAATTTTACCACTTGCCATGGTTTCCCGGTCACGACAATCTTTGTTTTGTCGGACCGGGATTTTTTTGCAGAACAGTGATGCCCGGTGAAAATATTGAGATTTCTGACTATGGTCTGAAATGAGGATACTTAGATTCGTTTTCTGATGTGCCAATTCAATGTATTCTGTTCACATTAATCCTTTCCAATTACAACAAATTCCCTAAATTTGCGCTAATTTTCACGATCATCACAAATATGCATCCTTGAAGGAAAAAAAATAGACAAACGGCGCACTTTGGTGCAGGGATGCGGCATCAATTCGCCAAAAAACAAACAAAACAATGAAGACAGCATATGTTTTTCCCGGACAGGGAGCACAATTTCCCGGCATGGGCAAAGATCTGTACGATCAATCGGCACGAGCCAAAGAGCTATTCGAAAAAGCGAATGAGATTCTCGATTTCCGGATCACCGATCTGATGTTTGAAGGGAGTGATGAAGATCTCAGACAAACCAATGTTACCCAACCTGCTATTTTTCTCCACTCGGTGATCCTGGCAGACAGTTTACAGGATTTTGCACCGGATATGGTGGCGGGGCACTCGCTGGGAGAGTTCTCGGCACTGGTTGCCGCCCGTGCATTGAGTTTTGAGGATGGGTTGGTACTGGTAAGCAAGCGGGCAGCAGCCATGCAAAAAGCCTGCGAGGCAGAACCTTCTACCATGGCAGCTATCATTGGTCTCGAAGACCAGAAAGTAGAAGAAATTTGTGCCGCTGTTGATGATGTTGTAGTCCCTGCCAATTATAACAGCCCGGGGCAACTGGTCATTTCCGGGTCCATCAAAGGCATTGACATTGCCTGCGAAAAACTAAAAGAGGCGGGTGCCAAACGTGCGCTACCCCTGAAAGTTGGAGGTGCTTTCCACTCTCCCCTGATGGAACCTGCCCGGGTGGAACTTGCCCGTGCCATCGAAGAAACAGATTTTCACAAACCCATATGTCCGGTTTATCAGAATGCAACAGCACTTTCTGTCATCCAACCCGAACAGATCAAGGAAAACCTGATCGCACAGTTAACCTCTCCGGTAAAATGGACCCAGATCATGATGAACATGATATCTGATGGCGCTACCAAATTTATTGAGGTGGGCCCCGGAAAAGTACTGCAGGGACTGATCAAAAAAGTGGACAGAAACATGGAAACCATGAGCGCCTGAAAAAATGAACGTGCCATAAAAAGAATGTATCAGCTTTACCTGATCTTTTGTATAACTTTACAGTCCGGTTTTTAAACCGGACTATTTTTTGAAATTACGATTTTCATAAACCTTATTCATTGGTTTTCTATGATTTATATTTTATTCGTTGTTGGGTTTGTTTTTTTGATTTATGGGGCCAACTTTTTGGTTGATGGTTCAGCATCTCTGGCAAAAAAATTTAATATTTCCAACATTGTTATCGGATTGACCATTGTGGCGCTGGGAACTTCCAGCCCGGAACTGGTGGTCAACCTGATGGCCAGTTTTCAGGACAGTGAAGATGTTGCCCTGGGCAATATTCTGGGCAGCAACATTTCCAATATCCTGCTCATTCTCGGTATATCCGCACTTATTTATCCCCTGACGGTAAACAGCAATACGCAATGGAAAGAGGTACCCCTGAGTTTGCTGGCTGCATTGGTACTGGCCATTACTGCCAACGACCTGATCATTGATGGTTACAGTGCCTCTTTTATAACCCGCAGCGATGGTATTATCCTGATCCTCTTCTTTCTCCTTTTCATGCATTACGCCTTCAGCATTGCAAAAACAGAGGATACACAGGATTTTAACATCAAAGCTTTTTCAACCAGAAAGTCTGTCATCATGGTGTTGGTGGGTATTACGGGTCTTATTCTGGGTGGGAAATGGATTGTGGATGGTGCCGTAACCATTGCCGGTTCTCTTGGTATGAGCGAAGCGGTGATCAGTCTGACCATCATTGCCATTGGTACTTCCCTGCCCGAATTGGCCACCTGCGTGGTGGCAGCGGTAAAAAAAAATTCAGATATTGTGATCGGAAACATCATAGGATCCAACATCTTCAACGTGTTTTTTGTACTGGGAACAAGTGCCGTGATCAAACCGTTGCCTTTTAACCGGGATCTTAACTTTGATGTTTTGGCAGGGATTGTCGCCGCTTTCCTGCTGTTTGTTTTTTTACTGATGCCCCCCAGAAAAATCCTGCAGCGTTGGCAAGGTGGCGTTTTATTTGCCCTCTATGTAGTTTACATCGTTATTTTGCTTGTAAAATAATACCCAAAGATGTCAACACAAGGTGGAGAGGAAATTCACGGTGGGGAAATGTATGCCATACTTTAAAAGATACGATTCAGTATCTGTTCCATTTGGGTACTGATTTTTTTGGCTTCTGTGGCGGCCGCTTCGGCAAAATCCTGGTTCTGAGAAGCAAAAATTATACTGCGGGAAGCATTTACCAGCAATCCACAATCTTTATTCAGTAATTTTTCAGAAACTTTTTCCAGATCACCTCCCTGGGCACCCACGCCGGGAACCAGCAAAAAGGAATCGGGGGCGGCTTCCCTGATGGTGTCAAGCATATCGGTTTGGGTTGCCCCCACTACAAACATCACATTTTCTGATTTTTGCCATGACAATGCCTTGTCCATGACCAATTCATAGAGTTTCTTCCAATACCCGCAGGATTTCATACCCAGTTTTTCGAGTAAGGTGGGAAGTTGAGGTTGCAACACCTGAAAATCTGTCGATCCCGGATTGGAAGTGAGGGCAAGAATGATGGTCCATTTATCCTGATAATTCAGAAAAGGTTCTAATGAATCCTCCCCCATATAGGGGCTGACCGTAACGGCATCAAAACCGAGGTTGTCAAAAAACGCCCGGGCGTAATGGGCAGCGGAATTTCCGATATCACCCCTCTTGGCATCGGCAATGGTGAAAACCTTTTCAGGTAACTGCTGAAGATAGTTGATGGTTTTTTCCAGACTGACCCATCCCTTGCTTCCCC
>CAYMLS010000357.1:0-4621 GCA_964390665.1 uncultured Bacteroidales bacterium
GCTTTCTTTATCAAGCACAGATAAAATCGTGGGTTTTCTTGCTGACACTAATTAGATGTTCATCTTAGTTTTCGGATCAGGAAGATTGAAGTTCGCTTTTATTCATTCACTAAAATGAGTTTATTTTGATAAACCTTAGTCTGAGTAACACAACGTACAATAAAAACACCCTTTCTCAAGTCTGTAAAATCAATAGATATATCCTCAACAATGGGTTGCTCAAAAACCTGTTTACCCGACATGTCAACAATTTGAATAAGTGCGCTGCTTACTGAATTATCAAGCGTAATTGTAAATGTACCCGGACTGGGATTGGGGTATATAGAAAATGAGGGTGATTTGGAGTCATAAGAAGCACTATTCAGATCAAAATTAGCAACGAAGGTTCGGGAATCTGTTACCGTAAACGAATAGTTTGAGTTGGTGGATACTTGTGACCCGTTTTCTGACCAATTGATAAATTCATAACCCTCGGCTGGTTCGGCGGTCAGTGTTGCCGTTTCACCTTCGGTGTAAGTCCCGGTTCCGGTTATGGATCCACTGTTTGCAGGACTTATACTGGCTGTAATTTCATAGCTATTTTGTGGGTCGAAAGTTCTTACAATGTTGCTGATTCTGATTTCATCGATATAACCGTCAAAATTAAATCCCAATTTTAAGTCCTGCGTATTGGTAAGTGGAGTTCCACCTTCGTCATTTATGGTAAATGTGTTTATAACTTCTCTTTGGGCATCTCTGAGTATAACACTCAGGTTTGCATCGTCAGTATTTCGGATAAAAGCAACATGATACCATTGGTTAAGCTCAGGGAAATATTGAGTACGCACTCCTATTCGATCTTCACCTGAAAAATAAAAAGCGTACATCTCGTTACCCCAATATTCGCTGAGTTGTAGCGAATAATTGGAAAAATATTCATCATTATCGCCCGGTTTCCATATTAGATACTGTAAGCCGGGTTTGAAAGAAACAGGTTTGAACCAAAGCTCCATAGTCCAATCTCCGGTAAGGTCTAAATTATCGGTATGAGGCAAAACAAGATAGGGTGAACCATTGCTGTTATCGAGATAAATTGATTTTCCCATATCATCAATGGGGCTTTCTGAATAAGAAACAGCACCATTTGTACTACTTACAATGCCTGTTAAATCGGATTGATTATACAAATTGCCTTCTCCATGCAATAGCAAAAGAGTATTTTCATCTTTCGTGTAGGGGCCACCTGCCATGTTTTGAGGTACAATTCTAAAACTTTCATCCATTAAAAATGAGTTATTGCCATCATTACTGTCAGAAATTCGTATCAGAGCTTGATTGCTGGCTATTTGCGGTACTTCCCATTGGTATTGCCCCTGAGATGCATCAAAATTGGAAATGATGGTATTCCAGGAATTTCCGTTATCTGTTGAAAACTCAAGATTAACCTCAGCTACAGGCGTGGCTTGCCATGAAATGACTGCAATATTCCCAAATACGAAATTTTCGCCTCCTACGGGGTAATCCACAACCAGTTGTGAAGCCATAATAGTAAAAGCCGCATCGCTTTTATCATATACATTAATATTCTGGGTATCGGTCAGGCGAATTATACATTGGTCAGAATGATCCTCCGGGCCTTCCCAAAAATAACTACCCAAACTTGCATTGGCAGCAGCCTCAACTTCAATCCAGCTTTGACCATTATCCGGAGAATATTCAATTTGCAAATTCACTATGTTGGAGCTCTCCCAACTGATTTCGATATCTTCGCCGCTAATATATGATTCACCACCTATGGGTTGTGTAATTGTCAGGGTTTTGTCTCCCATATCAGGTTCCAAACCGGTAAGAATGCCCACATTATAACTATAGATAGGAAACTCTTCAATGGAATAATAACCATCATACTGATAGTTTCCAAAACCAACAATGATATGAAACTCACCCTCTTCGTTATATCCATCGCAATGGTACCAGTGCCCACCCACATTATTGTTTGTATGCCAGTTATCAAAAGCCATTAAATTCATACCTTGAATGATGAGCGAGCGCCCGTTATCAATTTCATCTTTCAGGAGCTGGGTCCACTGTGCAGGAGTATAATCGTGCATATATGCTATTTCACTTTCTTTGTAATTGAAATAAGTGCTCATCAAATAGCTAAAGTTTTCCAAACTGGTTCCTGACCCATAATAATCATCTCCTGCCACAGCTGCATGATGCATCAGTGTAGCCACATCGGTATACTCAGCTTCGCTCGCTTCCCAGGGCAAATAATCGGGCATATTATCATAATTATAGATGGTATTTCCGAAATCTGCAGACCAATAGTTTCCATAGTAATCCGTAAAACTCAAAGAGCCGCTTCCTTGCCTTGGAAACTCCCACGAGTGGATCAATCTTGCCAAAGTGGAAGGGCCACAACCATTGCCTATCCGGCCATTAATACCGTTATCATTTTCAGGATAATAAGCATTGTAAGGCCACATATAGTTGTGCCAAACAGAAGGAATCAACAAATCACTTGAAGCAAAGGGTTCTGAAACAATGTTTTCAACATCGCTCACATCAAAAATCGTTGGGTCTGATGCATCTGAGATACGAACCAACAATTGATCTGAAGCCGGTGCGTTTGTTGGCCATTGATACAATCCTGTGCCGGCATTTACGCTTTCGGCAATGCTGGTCCATTCGCTTCCATTATCAGTACTAAACTCAATTTTAAGATTATCAATGCCGTGACTAAACCATCTGATTTCAGTATTCTTCCCATTGATTAGAAACTCGCCTTCATTCTGAGAAAGCAGTGCCAAATAGTTTTCTGAAAACTCAGCAGTTTCGGCGCTTAGTTGAATGCTACCCCAGTTTTGTGGACTTATGTAATAGTTGTTGTTTCCTTCCCAGATGAGTTGAGATGGTGAATTGAAAGGACCATTGAAAGGGCTTTCAACATCGGCATCATTAACAACAAGGTTAAATCCCACTAATTTACCAGATTCAACTGTGGTATTCATTATGTCCCAGGGTATGGCAAATTCCATGGTATAGCCGTTGGCTGTCTCCTTATATTTATGAACAACACCTTCAACATTCTCATTCATTTCCTGAACCCAATAGGATTTAACGGCTTTCACAAGTTGCAAGTCATTCTCATCAAAACCAGAAGATTGGTCGTGGTTTCCGTCAATGCAAACTTCTATGCCATCATCAAAGAATGCCTGTTTGCGGTTGTTGATGATCATGCTATCAGCAACTTCAACACCTACATATAGGTAATCATCATCCCATAAAAGTCCAAAATTGGCTGTATTATCCGAACCCCCAAAGTTGACAATTAGAGGATGAGTGATTTCCCAAATAGTCTCGTCCAAATGCCCGTCTATGGCAGGGCCATCGGATGCTTTTTTTACCATCGTGAAAGATTCATTGGTAAAATGAGCTATCAGGCTTCGGTTTTGAGTGGCTGTAAATGAATAACTTGCATCGGTAGAAACCACATTGCCATTTTCGGTCCAGCTCAGGAAAACGTAATCTGTTTCAGCTAAAGCTGTAAGCGTAACGGTCTCACCAGACAAATAGCTGCCGGCGCCTTCAATTGTACCTCCGGAGGAAGGGTTGGCAGAGGCCGTAATATTGTAAGTTTCATCATTGCTCTCGTTGGTATATGAGAGCACAATATCGTCCAATTCCCATGCTGCTGCCTGCTGCATTGTGGAAGTATATTTAAACCCTATATGAGCAGAAGGTCCTGTTAAGTGACCTAAATCTAAATTTCCCGAAAAAGTCCAAACCCAATTTTCCGTACCATCATGCCATACCACATTTTCAATTTCAACCCAATCAGCGGTTTGTGGATTTCCATCATAATTATCTGACCAAAATACCTGCAACCCGGGTCCGGTGTAACCGGATGTATTCCAGAAGGAAAGCATGAGATTATCGAATTCGTTGGGTGAAAAAGCAGGAGAGACGAACCAATTTTCATTGTCCTGAGGTCCATTGGCATACCCATTCATATAAGCACAATATGAATTATTGTGGCCATACTGAGTATCCGGAACCATCCATGTTTGTTCTCCGCTTACATTATGGGTTGTCCATCCACCTGAAGTAAGACTCTGATCTTCAAAATCCTTAATAAATACGATGGCATCATTGGTAAATAGCTTTAAGGCCACAGGTCGATGATCGGAAATGGTTTGTTTGTATTCGTACCAACCACCCGAAAGATGGTCTTCTATCTTTAAGGTTGAGACTGAAGAGTTCTGAGCATTAAATGCATCAAAAAGTTCATTGGTTATAATAATGTGATCTATATGAGAAGGATAATCGGGATAAGACCAATCAGTTTGCGAACCTGTAGCTATTTCATAATCAGCAAATGCATAATTATCCGAATCATCTAAAATGCTTTGAAATACATTATGGGGATATTCATCGGTAATAATATCATTCAAATCGCCCACAATTATTACATTTTCATTGTTGAAATTAGTATCTGCATATTCTTTAATTAAATGGGTTGCTACCCAGCGTCTGTTTTCTTCATCGTTGGGATCATCAAGATCCAAAAAGCCATCGCCCATGGCCTTGAAGTGATTGTTTATTAGAACTGAGGTCGAGGCCTAGGGCTTTGGATAAG
>CAYMLS010000357.1:4631-5160 GCA_964390665.1 uncultured Bacteroidales bacterium
TATATGTGCATTCCATAACAAGAGGACGTCTGAGAAAAGGAAGGTAGTACTCAGAACCAGTATAAATTTCGTAAACATCATTAACCTGTATTACTTCTGTTCTATAAACATAGGCCAATTTAATCAAATCATCTGTGGTTCCAACAAATGCATCATAGCCTTCGATATTGTCAATCATCTGATAAAAAGCATCTACATCGGCTACTTCTTGAAAAGCTATAATGTCAGCATTCAGGGCCGGGATTATTTGCGACAAATAATCTACTGTAAACTCCTCGCTGTGTGGGAAAAACTGAATATTCCAGGTAATTACTTCGAGAGAATGCCCGGTCCCATAGCTTAGGTTGTCAAAATTCTGACCCTTTAATAGGCTAAAGAAAAGAAAAAAAGTTATTAACAATGTTAGCTTTTTCATGATAAAAAATATTTGTTTTCCTAATAATTATTATGGTGTACTTAATGCTATTGGGTTAACTAGTGCTTGCAAGAAAACGCCAATTGCTGCGTTGGGCTCGCCTTCAAAACAGTC
>CAYMLS010000358.1:0-5160 GCA_964390665.1 uncultured Bacteroidales bacterium
GTAAAATCGAAGATCTCTGTAGCTGCTGTGTTGGTGATCAGATTGGTGATCTCTTTGGCGGCGATTTTTTCAGGACAAACCACATAGTCAATACCCAAACTTTTAAACATTTCGCGGTTTTCCCCAACGGAATATCCCGTTTCATTTACCTTGGCAATACATTTTTTGGCTCCGAGGTTTTTGGCAAGTATGGATGCCAGTAAATTGGCCCTGCCATTTAAGAAAACAGAAATGAAAAGATCCATTTTTTTAATGTTGGCTTTTTTCAGGTCATCAATAGAAGTGGGATCACCAGAAAAAGTCAGTACATCATAATTCTGATTGATGTCCGAAAGTTGTTCTTCGGGACAAAACAGGGTAATATCATGATTTTCATCATAAAGCAATCGGGCAAGATGCAAGGAAATTTCGCTGTCGCCGGCAATTAAAATGTTCATGTGTATTGTGGTTAAATAAAAAACAAGCTGCAAAGATACAACCCTTTTGACAAATACAAGGGAGTACAGGTAAGTTTACAAATACAGGTTGTAAATTGTTGATAAACTCCCTGCTGTGTGACACAAAACCCGGAAAACTACATAATATATTCTTTTCAATAAGTCTCAAAATATGATGGTTTTTTATTCTATGGTCGTTTTTTTTAATATTTTTGCAACGTTTCTTCAACACTTATATACTCACCAATATCCTTGATTGAAGATCACCTCATCGGAGCGATGGTTTGAAAAAATTCTTAAATAGAAATCTACTTCTGTAAAAGTATCTGGTATAATGGTATGGATCGCTATCGTTAACAATCTTAGTTTTTTTGTTACACTCAGTCTGATTTACATTTTCATCACCAACCGCTATAACCGTCAATCCTTGTCGGTTCAGATCATGGGAGGGTTGTTGTTTGGTGTTTTCACCATCCTGGGTATGAATAATGCTTTTGAACTGCAACCCGGAATTTTCTTCGACGGGCGTTCGATCATTCTGTCTGTTGCGGGTATGTTTGGCGGACCTGTAACGGCATCCATTGCTTTTGTTGTATCTGCATTATACCGCTTCCATCTGGGGGGTACGGGGGTTTTGATGGGTATCCTGGTAATTTTCACATCGGCATTTACCGGAACGATTTTCTATTACCTGAAAAAACGGTATCACAACACCTCCCCTTTTGTTTTTTATGTGGGATTGTCTTTTCTGGTACACATGATCATGCTTGCCCTCACAATTTTTCTCCCTTCGCATACAAGAATAGAAGTTTTGTCGGTACTCACCTTCTCCATCCTTGTTTTTTATCCTGTTGCTACCTTTCTGATCTGCATGCTCTTTCATATGCAGGAAAAATACTTTGCCACGATAAAAAAACTCACCGAAAGTGAAAACCGCCTTTGGCAATTGTTTCATGAAAATCAGATGGTTTTTCTCATTATCGACCCCCGGACGCAAGAAATACTGGATGCCAATAAAGCAGCAGAAAAATTTTATGGATACAGCATTGATAAGTTGAAAAAAATGAAAATTAGCAGCATCAATACTTTACCGGCTCCACAAATATCTCTGGAAATAGAAAAGGTTGTGACACTGGAAAAGAATACATTTATTTTTCAACACAAAAAAGCCAACGGAGAGATCAGGGACGTGGAAGTTTTTTCGGGACCTGTTTTTTTTCAGGGTAAAAAAGTGGTTTATTCGATCGTTACCGATATAACCGATCGGTTGAAGGCGGAAAAAGCCTTGATGGAAAGCGAAATCAGCTACCGGGGATTGTTTGAGAATATTGAAGATGCTATTTTTATTCAGGATGAGGAAGGGGTTTTGCTGGATATAAATTACGGAGCAGTGAAAATGCTGGGGGTTTCCAAAGAAAATTTACTGGGTAAAACGCCTGATTTTTTTGCCGCAGAAGGGATGAATGATATGTCGCTCATCAAAGAACACATCAAAAATGCTTTTGCCGGGGAGACGATCAATTTTGAATTTTGGGGCAAAAACAACCATGGTGAGATCTTTCCTGCTCAGATCAGTCTTTTCGATGGCCAGTATTTCGGAATGAAGGTGGTCATCGCCATAGCACACGACATCTCCAACAGAAAAGAAGCACAAAAAAAACTGGAAGAATCACAATCAAATCTGCAAACACTCCTCAATGTCAGCAACGATATCATTGTACTTTTAGACCGAGAGGGAGGAATCATCACCCATAATACAAAATTCACCGATATATTGCCAGAGGGTATGCAAATGCAAGACCAGAGTATAATGGATATAGCACCCGAAAATATTGTATTTAAATTCAAAAAGTACTTTCAACAAGTGCTGGAAAACCGAAAAGTATTTTCTTACGAAGAAGAATATGAAGGAAGTAAATGGTGGCTCACCATATATCCCATCATCAACCAGAAAGGAGATGTTGATCGCATAGCACTCTATGCAAGAGATATAACAGAAAGAGAAAAACTCATTGAACTGGAAAAAAACCTTGAAGTTGCCAAAGATTCTGCAAGACTAAAACAACAGTTCCTGGCCAATATGAGCCATGAAATGCGTACGCCCATGAATGGTATCATTGGCATGGCAAACCTGCTCAACAACACACCCCTCAATCATGAGCAAAAAGACTACCTTTCAACCATCACCGAATCTTCGCAAACCCTTTTATCGCTGATCAACGACATCCTGGATCTGTCAAGATTTGAATCGGGTAAAATGCCTCTCAGTTCGTCGCCCGTATCGCTGCCTGATATCCAAAAGCGTGCGATCAGCCTTTTCAAACAACCTATCCAAAACAAAGGGATCGGTTTTGTAGTGAGGTTTTCCGAAAAACTGCCTGCAGTCATTCTTTCTGATGAAAAAAAAATCATGCAGGTGCTGATCAACCTGCTGGGCAATGCACTGAAGTTTACCGAAAAAGGAACCATTGCCCTCACTGCTGATGCTACAAAAAAAAGAGATGATAAAATCATTTTGCGCTTTGTTGTGAGCGATACAGGGGTAGGTATCCAAAAAGAATATCTTCCACAGATCTTTCATGAATTTTCGCAACAGGATTCTTCTAAAACAAGACGATTTGAAGGGTCGGGATTAGGTCTGGCAATTTCAAAAAGAATAGCACTGCATTTGGGAGGAGACATCAAAGCAGAATCAACCCCTGGTAAAGGAAGTAAGTTTTCTTTTACCCTGCAAACCATGGCCTCAGCAGAACCACCCATCAATACCAAAGTGAATAAAAGCGGGCAAATCACACAACTGCATATGAATATTTTGCTGGTGGAAGACAAATTGGTGAATCAGAAAGTTGCCTCTTTGATCCTGAAAAAAATGGGTTGCCAGACAGAAATTGCCGTGAATGGACTGGAAGGATTGGATAAGGCAAAAAAAAACAAGTATGATGCTATTTTAATGGACATCCAAATGCCTGTAATGGATGGTATAACGGCTGTAAAAGAACTCAGAAAATGGGGGAAAAATGTTCCGCCCATCATTGGTTTGAGCGCTGAAGCCATGGAGGGAGACGCACAAAAATATATTGATGAAGGGATGGATGATTATATTACCAAACCTATTGTGCCCCAAGTACTTTATGAGAAACTACTGAAGTTTAAAAACAAATAATTCCCGGAAAACAACTGACTTTTTTAATGTGTGGTACTTTCTAAAAGTAGGTTGAGGTCAGGAGAACAAAATCATGCCCATTCAGAAAAAACATTGATGAACTTCCGGATATACTCAGTTTTGCTTTTCGATTTGTATTGCATGATATACCTCGGGTGCTCCAGAGGAATGATCTGGTCGAAAAAACCATATTCTTTATTCAAATCCCTGAGGAAATGATCGTTCTTCCCGGTTCCCAGACAAAAGCAAACCTTTGTATGAATGCCAAATGACAGAATTTTCTTAAGCGATTCAATGATAAACGGACGGGTGGCGCGCATAAGAGAGGCACTATCGTAGTAATTATAATTCACTATTTTTCCATTATCTTTTCTCTTCACAAACCCCAAAGGGCAAACAGAATGAAAAAGAAACCTGCTGTAGAATTTTTTCACCCCACCAAAAGCATCGATCATTTCATAAATAAATACGGAAGAGGGTTCATGGGTATCCACCCCGGGTATTTGTAAATTGCAAATGGCGCTCAACCGTTTGGTATCGGTAAACGGAATACCGGTAACACCCGCCCCCAATCGCCCCGGATTGATCCCAGTCACCAGATAGCGCGGATGCTGATCGTTATAATACTTTTTGTAAAAAGCCGACGAGGCCTCCAAGGCAGCAGGATTTTGCTCAAAAGGATTCATGATCTCTGTTGACTCAGGCAAATGCCCTGTATAATGCAGATCACGATTAAAACGGATGATTTTATCAGCAAGGGTCATGGTTGACATAGATATTGATTCGCAGCAAAAATATAAAAACTATGACAACCCTGCCATATCTTCCAAAATATCTGGCAAAAGAATCTGCCAGACCCATTGCTGTTTTGAAACAGTTTACAATTCTTTCTCGAAAAACCTGTTTTCCAAATGATACAAAACCTAAATTGTCAGGCGTTGAATTCCGCTGTAAAGAGTCTGATCTCCTCATCGTTGATCTTGCAAACCGATTGTTGAATACCAGAGATCTTTCTAACCACCAGGCGCTGAAAGAAATTCATTTTATCGAATAAAAATTCTCCGGTAAAGGGTTTTACTATTTTGGCATGGCTTCGCAACATTTCGGGAAATGCTCTGGCCATTTGTTGATCAAACTCAGACTCATTCATTCCACAAGTAAATAAAGCCAACGGTTTTTCCATCAATTCCACCGCATGATCCCGGCAAAAATCCCTGATGCTTTTCTGGATCATTCCGGCATGGATAGATCCTCCTATCACGATCCTGCTGAAAATATCCAGGTCAATGTGCTCAACCTTCTTCAGGTTTATCACCTGGGTATGCTCTTCACCAAAATAGTGCTTCATTTTGTTTACAATTTTTTCTGTACTACCATGGGTGGTCGTATATATAATCGCAGTTTGCATGTCTGTTTGTTTTTTTGATTAAAAAAAGGTTTCCACTCTAAAAAGTATATTGTCCACAAATTACATGAATGTACACTCATTATAATGCCTGTTATTCAGATAAATAAAAACATGGTCATTGCACGAATTTCTCCGAAAACTCGTTTTCGGAG
>CAYMLS010000359.1:0-5149 GCA_964390665.1 uncultured Bacteroidales bacterium
GATTCACGTTTTTGTCGGTGAGGGTAACCCAAAGAGAGGAATTAATAATGCCTGATGCTGATTTGGCAACCTTAGTGATCTGTTTTTTTTCGCGACTCAATTCAAAGCTATCCGTCAAATTGATTTTCAGGTATTCCAGTGCAGATATATCGTAAATAAAATACGCTGCATCGGGCAAGGTATCATTGTACAGATAAGCACGATAGGAATTGCCCGACTTTACATGCCTTGGATCAAAGATTTCTGACTTTTGCATCTTTTTCACCATGCCATCAATGTTCAATGCACTGATATTATATTGATCAAGAATATGAGACAGTGTTTGTCCATTCTTAACTTTTGCCTCCTCAAGGACATATATCTCCTTTTCAATACCGTAATCATCATAATCAATGACCGGTTCCGGAGGGAGTTCCGTTTCATTTTGGGAGATCACATTTACATGATCGGTGTTTTTATTGTATAAATTGAAAGAAATGATGAAAATGGTAAGAAAAAAAAGAATTGTAATGACAGACCACTTTTTATTTTTCATAAATCAGGTATTGATAGGTACATTGAATAAGTTCAGTTTTCCGGAAAAAATAACTTCAGAAAAAGGCATTTTTTCGCCAATGATATACGATGATTTCAATCCTTGACAATCATTTTGCTAAATTAAATAAAACATCACAGCAAAACATCCGTGATTGTACTAAGAAACCACAAAAATATATACTGCAAAAAACGCAAAAAGGTTACCTGTTCAGGAAGGAAACGCTTCGGCAGGGACATCTCCCGAAAGGAAAAGAAAAATAGCGGAAAAGACAGAAGTAACAATGAGGCGGGTAAGGAAAAGCAAGATCAAAACAACCACTACAAATCCTGTTTGCTTATTGTCAGGAACTTTTAGAAGCACACCTGTACCCTTCCAAAACAAAAACACCATATAGATCATACCGGCAAAACTGATGATCTGAAGCGCCGGATGCCAACTTCCTATTAGAGAAGAAAGATAAACAGGCAAATAAGAAAATGCCATTAAAGAAACACTTTGATCAAAAGAGCTTAAAGCCTGGAATCGTGGTGCCAATTGTGAGGTAAAATAAGCAACGAGTAGAACAGAGATGAGGGTTCCGAGAAAAAGGGAGAAAAATAATTGGTTGGGCGTAAGGTTGATCTGCATACCAGAGGTATCAGAATTGATAACGCTTATATAAGAACTCAGAAAAACCAGGGGAATATTGTAATACAAATAAACATTACGCCAGCTGTATTCTTTTTCAGAAATCATTTGCCAACCCAACTGCGGGGTAAGCAAAAGTGTTTTCAATTCCTCCAATAAATTATTTACATTCACTTCAAAAAAAATTAGATAAAACGGTATATTTCTCGATGACGAAGTCAACCCTCATTTACAAAACAGCAGGTTGATGATTGAACAACAAAAAAGGTGATCGTGTGTTAAGATAGTTAGTTGATGGTTGTATTTTGATACCAAAACAAATAATTTGAATTGGAAATACCCTCCAAAAACCGCATTCAAAAGTACAATTAAATTTTTTTGAACAGATAAAAACATCGGTCAAAAAATGATTTACGTAAAATACGGTTTTAATTTCGGAAAATAAGCAAGAAATTTGAAGATCTGTTTTACTTTTTATCGAAGCGAGCCCTCTTCATCTTTGGGAATTTGTTTACGCGAGCACATTTTTTAAACGTGTACAAAGTTTTACAAAATATAAAACAATTTTCTGATGAGTAATGCCTTAAGATTCTACAAACCCACGAAATACCGATTGTAAATGCCAGTTACCTCCAGTAAAAAACAAGTTGAAAACAAAAAAAAAGTTTTATCTCCCGAATATTATGCAAGAAGCAGGAAATTCATCCTGTTTTTCAGTTTACTCACCCTTTTGCTGACCAGTTCGTGCAAAAGTGTATATCATTTCCCGGAATTTGCCAACCGTGATATTCACCATTTTGAAATGCTGGAAATTGGAGGGACAGAACAAGCCATTCTGATCAACGGTAAAAATGCAGACAACCCTGTTTTGGTCTATCTTCATGGTGGCCCGGGTTTTCCCATGCTACCTTTTGCTCCCTATTCAGAAAGCATGAGAAAACTTGAAGAACACTTTACCATTGTATATTGGGAACAAAGAGGTACAGGCAGGTCTTATCATTCAAGACTGAAGCCCGAAAGTATGAATGTAAAAAGATTTGTAAAGGATACCCATGATGTTGTAAAATATGCCCGGAAGAGACTGAATGTTGATAAAGTATTCCTGTGGGGGCATTCCTGGGGAACTAATATTGGAGCGATATATGCTGCACAACATCCTGAATTTCTTCATGCTTATATATCTACAGGGCAAAGTGTAAATCCATTTGAAAACGAAAGGCTGGGATATGAATTTGTAAAACAAAATGCCATCAGGGAAAATAATATCCCTGCTTTGCAGGATCTTGCACTTATCGATACCATACCAGAACGGTACACACTTGATAATGCATTAACGGTTAGAAAGTGGGTTTATAAATATGGAGGGATCGTGCATAGCAACGAACACAAAAGACCTTATGTGGATATAAAAGAACTGAAGACAATACTAATGTCTCCGGTTTACTCACTTAATGTCCGGCTCAACTTGCTGATGAATCCATATTTCAGTGCTATAGAATTATGGGAAGATCTAAAAGAAATAGATTTATTTAAGCAGGCACCCGAAATCAAAGTTCCGGTTTATTTCTTAGTGGGCAGACATGATATTATTGTTTCTCACGTATTGGCGGAGAAGTATTATGATCAGTTAAATGCTCCCGCAGGCAAAACCCTGGTTTGGTTCGAAAAGTCAGCACACCGCCCATTTTATGAAGAGCAGGATAAGTTTATGGATATCATGACCAACCGGATAAAAATGGAAACACTGGAAAGGGTAGCCAATTAGTGAATCTTCATATAAAAACAATTCAGGGTTTTTAGAACAACAACCACATATGAAAGAAAACCGGGCAAAAGTATGCTGCGCAGGCACTACTTGTAAACGGGTGACCGGCGTGCAAAAAGTATTTGATCCCCACCACCGAAATCCGGAAAAACCAATTACAGGAATTGCATGAATGCACAAAACAGGCGGTATGCAGTTGCAGAAGAAAGAAGAATAAAATCAAAACAATTCCCGGAAATATATTGTAGGAGAATCCTCAATAAGTCAGTAAAATAGAGTTTGATTTTTCTTCAACAACACAAAAAGCAAAAGCGGAGAAAGAACCACCGATCTCCGCTTTTTAGTTTTGTTTTCATGAAGAGAATTAAAAAAACAAAACATTACAAACCAAAACAAAACAAAACAAAATCAAACAAAACAAATTTTCATCAAGGGATCACACTTCCTGACTGAGTGTTACCTTTTGTATCTTATTAAAGATTATATCTTTATCATCATCAAGATTGATCTGGACAATTTTTATTTCAGGGAATCGGTTCAACAAGTATCCCATTAGTTGATGGCTGAATTTTTCTGTGATCATTGGACCCAACACTACAAGATCATGAGGAACCTGTTCTACCAGTGCACAAAGATGGTTGTACTTAATTGCTTTACCCACAATTTGCACATAAGGATTATCCTTAATGATTTCAGTGATTCCATCAATCATGATATCACTGCTTTCTGCTAATATAATTCTGGTATCTGTCATATTTCTAATTTTTATTCAAATTTACATGTTGAAGTCAAATCAGAAAACAGTATTATTACGTGATTGGCATTGGTGGATTACTGAAAATAATATGGTACAAATTACTCGTAAAGCAATAATATCAGGGGATTGAGAAATGGAGGGGGGAGATTTTTTACACAAAAGAACCTTATTTATCCAGGTATCTGAATTCCTGATTCCTTGTAGAATTTTTTCATTGGGTAAATTATCACCTGAGGAAAAAAATTAATATTTACTCGCCGTTAAAAGAGGGTAAAAGGGCGTATTCAGGTTGGTTTGGTATTAGATTTCAATAATTTTATTTTTGATGGCAAACTTGATAAGTTCCACGGAATTCTTCATATTGGTTTTTTGGAGAATATGGTTTTTATGTGATTCGATGGTTCTGACACTTAAATAGAGTTTGTCTGCAATTTCAGAGTTATTGTAACCCTCCGCAAAAAGTTGCAAAACTTCCAGTTCACGTTTGGTTAGTTGAGGAAGAATATCATTGTTTGTTTGCTTTTTGGTGGCGTAATTTTTCACGATCTCATCAGAAATGGTGGCATGAAAATAGTTTTTTCCTCTTGATATTGTTTGAATAGCTTCCACCAATTCTTCTGAAGAAACATCTTTGGGAACATAACCATCGGCACCAGCATCTATCGCGTTGGAAATGTTGTTATAATCAGAATGCATAGAAAGGATCAGGATCCTGATGTTGCTGTATTTTTTCTTAATGGCTTCAGTTACCTGAATACCGGACATTTCCGGCATACTAATGTCGAGGAGCACCACTTGTGGTGTTGTTTTTTTCAGCATATTCAAGGCATCTTTTCCGCTGTGTGCCACACCAATCACCTCTATATCTTTGGCTCCTTTAAGAAACAAATCAATACAATCTGTGACTAATTTATGATCATCTACAATAATAACTTTGATGCTGTTGGCCATTTGATGGAATTTTAAATGAAAAGGAATTTGTTGTTCCGATAAAAAAATAAGTTGATTTATTGTTTATTCCGATCAACAATCCCTTCGTTTCATATCTTCTAAATATTATTACTTTTATTTTTCATTCATGTGTTATCAAGTTTGGATTGCTTGTTCACATTTTTAATTGTCGCTCTCAAACTTTGAAAAGCTAAAATAATCAAAAGAAAGTATTTTATCCACTAAAAAAAAGAATAAAACGTTTAAATCTTTTTTTTTGTTCCAAAAACATTTTCAGTAAAAGACATCTCATATTCCTGCAACTATCTGATAAAGAAACCGGTTCATTTATTAAGCATATCCCGTATTTGATTAGTCTGATTCAGACAAAAACAGCCGATGCAAATAAACAACAAGTTCCCTGAAAAAGCAAAATATTTATTACCAAACCTCTGTTTTTATAAATGTTTCATGGATTTGTTTTGTTAAAAATGGTAGCACTTGCCTGTGCTGTTGGCATAACAAGCATGTC
>CAYMLS010000360.1:0-5145 GCA_964390665.1 uncultured Bacteroidales bacterium
TGACGCTTTCTTTATCAAGCACAGATAAAATCGTGGTTTTTCTTGCTGACACTACTTATTTGCTTATTAAAGGATTCAGGTTATCAGAAGTGTTTTTGGCGAATTGTAGTTTGCAATTTTGAATTATCAGGAGAAATTTACAATTGGTTATTGTTGATCAATCACCAGCCTCCCTGATGTGTTATTTTGCTCAAAACAAGTTATTCGCAAAGATAAAAGAAGATTCATCATTTTTCTTAAAAAAACCGGTAAAATTCACCCATCATTCCTTTAATTGCCGTGAAAAAAAAGTAATATCTTTGACTTTTTTAATTGAACAGCCATGTCCTGTTTAATTGAATTTTGTCCATTTCGCTTTGTATAATCATCAAATTATAAGCATTATACATCTTATTTTATGAATCTTCAGGCAACGGATATCCTTTCTTTGAGATCTGCTGATGTTTCCAAAACAGAAAAAATTCATGCACAAACACTTTTTTATTTTTCATTTTTTCCTGCTTTTTTCAATTGTTGTAAAAGCACAGGTAGTTACCCTTGATCCTCCCAATGCACAAACCCATTCAGATGTAACCATTACTTTTGATGCTACACTGGGAAATGGCGAACTGCAAGGTTTTGAAGGAAATGTATACACTTATACCGGCGTGATCACAACTGAAAGCAACGGACCTTCGGATTGGAAACATGTGCGCAACAATTGGGGTGAGGTTAACCCCAATACTCTGATGACTTCTCTTGGCGATGATCTGTATGAGATATCCTTTAATATTGCCGGTTTTTATGAAATTGAGCAGGGGGAGCAGGTTTTGCAATTGGCGCTTTTGTTTCATAATGAAGATTATTCACTGGTAGGAAGATCAGCAAATAACCAGGATATTTTTGTTGATATCAATAGGCAGATGCCCGGAAACTATCTTTCTCATCAGGTCATTGATGATCAATTACATATTGAATCAGAGAATGGTAGTTTTGAGGTTCAGTTTTTTACACCAGATATTGTAAAAGCAGAATTTATCCCCACCGGATCATCTTTATCGGATACTTCGTTTACCGTGATAGCAGTACCCGGGCCAATTGAAACCACATTGATGGAAAAAGAAGATCACTTGAGTTTTTCATCTTCAGAATTAGAGGTTTTTATCTCCAAGATGCCTGTTTTATTGCAATATGTTGTGGGGAGTGATACACTTTTGAGCGAATCATCCGGATTTTCCTCTACACCAGCAGGAGGAAACGTGGAATTTCATCAACGAGAAGAAGAGAATTTTTATGGAGGTGGTTCACGGGCCATCCCTATCAACCGAAAGGGGGAAAATCTACGAATTTACAATGAAGCACATTACGGATACAGCAACAGCACCCCTACACTCAATATCAGTATTCCATT
This sequence comes from uncultured Bacteroidales bacterium, assembly GCA_964390665.1. Classification (GTDB taxonomy): domain Bacteria; phylum Bacteroidota; class Bacteroidia; order Bacteroidales; family UBA7960; genus SKVR01. The sequence goes on from CAYMLS010000360.1 coordinate 1,391, forward strand.
TATTGTTTCAGACAGGATGTATGGGTTGTTTTTTGATAACCGATATCCTGCAAATCTTGATCTGGGATCTGCAGATCCGGGAAAAACCCTTTATAGCACGCAGGGAGGAAGATTGAGGTATTATTTGATGGCGGGCAACACCTTTGGTCAGATCATGGATCAGTATACGCATCTTACCGGAAAACAAAAAATGCCTCCTCTTTGGACACTCGGTTATATACAATCCAAATATGGGTATGAAAATGAAACAGAGGCACGTAATATCGTAACCCAAATACAGGAGGAGGATTTTCCCCTTGATGCACTTATTCTTGACCTTTATTGGTTTGGTTCTACCAACGATATGGGAAATCTTGACTGGGATCATGAACGTTTTCCTGACCCCGTAAAAATGATCAGCGATTTTAAAGCAGATGATATACAAACGGTTTTGATCACTGAACCTTATTTTACGCTCAATTCGGTGAATTATGATTATTTATCAGACAATCATTTATTGGCTACCAACAGCGATGGAGAACCTTTTGTGCTTTGGGGTTTCTGGGCAGGGGATGCAGCATTGCTCGATCTTACCCAACCTGCTGCGCAGGATTGGATGTGGGATTTCTATCAGGCGCGTATTGAAGAAGGAGTAGGAGGGTGGTGGTGCGATCTGGGTGAACCTGAAACCCATCCCTGGGAAATGCAACATCAAATGGGGGAGGCTAAATCGGTACACAATATTTATTCACTGATATGGGCCAGGTTCATCGATGAGAAATACAAAATACATTATCCTCACCAACGCTTATTCAACCTCAGCAGATCAGGTTTTGCCGGAATGCAGCGATATTCCACATTTCCCTGGTCGGGCGACATTCAGCGAAGTTTCGATGGGTTGCGCGCCCAGATACCTTTGATGCTTGGGGCGGGCATGTCGGGTTTGGGATATATGCATTCTGATGTGGGTGGTTTTGTTGGCAACGACAACGACAGCGAACTTTTTACGCGGTGGGTTCAGTTTGGTGTTTTTGCCCCCATTTTGCGCCTGCATGGTGTGGGAACTACTGAGCCGGTTCATTTTCCTGATCCTTATAAAAGTATCATGCGAAAATATATAAAACTGCGTTATGATCTGCTTCCTTATCATTACACCCTGGCTTATGAGAATGCTTTGCTGGGTAAGCCTATGGCAAGACAATTGAATTTTTACGAACCTGATAATCATGATCTTAGTGATGTCAATGATGCTTATCTTTGGGGAAAAGAGTTTTTGGTTGCACCTGTTTTGGATTATTCCGTTTCGCAACGTATGGTAGATTTTCCTGAAGGTAAATGGCTGCACTTTCATGATCTTACTCATTACGAAGGTGGAAATTCGTATGCAGTAAACTGCACCATGGAAGATATTCCTGTTTTTGTGAGAGCAGGCAGTTTTATCCCCACCGCTGTTTCTTTAAAAAATACAGCTGACTATCATTCTGATGAGTTGGTAATTAAATATTTTCCTGATGAAGATGTTTCTTTTTCTGAGGGATATATGTTTGCTGATGACGGCAGATCGACCGGCACAATAGAAAATCAGGAATACGAACTGATCTTTTTTGAAGGACAAGTTGAAGATGAGGATATATCCATACGATTATCCAAAACCGGAAATGGTTATGAGAGTGCTCCGGAAAACCGGCAGATCACATTTGAATTGATGCGGATCAGTTCTGAACCTTTTTTGGTTCTCGAGAACAATGCAGAGATCACCGGCTACGATCATGCGACTGAACTTGAGAGCGCAGATAAAGGATGGTTTTGGGACATGTCAGAACAAAGGTTGTATGTGAAACTCAACTGGGATGGCAGTGCTAAGACCATTTTGGTCAGTGATGCGGTGGTCAGTTCAGTTGTTACTGAAGATGTTTCCAATCCGGGTTTTTTGTTGCACGAACCTTATCCCAATCCTTTCCGGGATCATTTTAATGTGTCAGTTGATGTTGATGAACCAGGAAACTATATTATTTCTGTTCTTGATGTAAAAGGAAATTCTGTAATGCATTTTGAAAAAGAATTTTGGCAAAAGCAGCAAAACTCCCTGAAAGTTGAAACACCGGATTTTTTATCCAGAGACGTGTTTTTTCTGAAAGTAACCAACCCGGCAGGTATTTCGCAGATCAAAAGAATGATCAAACTTTGAAAAATGTAAAAAAACAGCAACAGATCAGTCCACTCCGAAAATTTGTTTTCTGTAAATTGACTTTGTCGGGCTCCGGTTTGCTCCGGTTTGTGGATAATAAACTTTCAGAAATCAAATGGTTTGATTGATATCCCAGTTTTGCAGGTAATTGCCAATACGTTGCAGTACCATTCCACCCAATGCGCCATCAATAATACGGTGGTCGTATGACATGGAAAGATACATCATGCTTCTGATGGCAATGGTATCGCCTTGTTCTGTTTCAAGTACAACAGGTTTCTTTTTGATAGCGCCAACTGCAAGAATGGCTACTTGTGGTTGGTTGATCATCGGGGTGGCAAAAAGGGTATCAAAGCTTCCTACATTGGTAAGTGTGAAAGTACCATCCTGGATTTCTTCAGGTTGCAGTTTGTTGGTTCGCGCTCTGTTTGCCAGGTCAGTTACTTTTTTCGCCAATCCTATCAAACTCATTTCATCTGCTTTTCTGATGACCGGCACGATCAGATTGCCATCTGGCAAAGCCGCTGCCATGCCAATATTCACATCTTTGCGGAGAATAATTTTTTGCCCGCTTACGCTGGAATTGATCATGGGGAAATCTTTGATAGCCTTTGCCACTGCATGAATAAAAATAGGGGTAAACGTAAGTTTTGCGCCTTCACGCTTCTGGAAGATAGTTTTGTATTTTTCGCGCCACTTCACAAGGTTGGTCACATCAATTTCCATAAATGAGGTAACATGTACGCTTGTGTCTTCCGATGCCACCATATGATCCACAATAAGTTTGCGCATACGCGACATTTCAATCACTTCGTCGCCTTGTCCGGGTTGTGGTATGGGTAAGGAAGGTTTTTCAGATGTTGTTTTTCCCGTAGTAGCAGGTGTTGCCATGGATGTTGCTTCCTTACCGGTTTTTCTGTTTTTGATAAATGTAAGCAGGTCTTCTTTGATCAGACGGTTGTCTTTCCCCGATCCTTTTATGCCTTCCAGTTCTGCCATAGAGATTCCTTCCTGCAGGGCGATATTTCTTACCAGTGGAGAGTAAAACCTACCGGAGGGTCCTCTCGATGCGATGCCAGGTTTTTCAAGGGTTAGATCGTCGGATTTCGCCAAAAGATCATCCGCTTCTGTTTTCAGGGTTGTCGCATCGGTTACGGATGATTCATCCTTGCCAATAGGGGCAGGGGGTTCAGAGGATTTTTCTTCACTGCTTGTTTCTATGATCATTACTGGTTTACCAACCTCTGCCACATCTCCTTCACTAAAAAGCAGTTCTTTCACCACGCCGGCAACGGGTGAGGGAATTTCAGAGTCGACCTTGTCGGTGGCGATCTCAGCAACCGGATCATCTTCTTCAACTTGCTCTCCTGGTTTTTTCAACCATTTTGTGATGGTGGCATCTGTGATGCTTTCCCCCATACGGGGCATTACAATTTCAAAATTCGCCATAAAATTGTTTTTATGTGTTCTGATACAAGGGTTTTATTATCAATAATTTATGCACGTTTAAGACATTTCTGTAAAATACTTCCCATGAGTCCAGTAAAAAAAGTATTTGTCCACAAATTTCCACAAATTTCCATGAATT
>CAYMLS010000361.1:0-5126 GCA_964390665.1 uncultured Bacteroidales bacterium
AGAGAAGTTCATCGATTACATCTTGCCCCAAATAATTGAAAGCATGATCGGTGGGGGCAAAAACAGTAAAAGGACCTTCTCCCTGAAGTGTTTCATCCAGATCCGCGGCCAGCAGAGCTGCTTCCAGTATGTTGAAAAGGTTCGATTCATCCTCTTCAATAATATCAAAAACGGTTGCTGGAAGAATTTCGGGCATCAATACCTCGTCGATCACATGAATAACACCATTGTTGGTGGTAATATTAGGACTTACTACATCGGCATCATTGACTTCAATACTTCCAAAAGATTCCACCTCGATTTCAACCATATCCCCCTGTAATGTTTCAATTTCCTGACCGTCAGAAAAGTCATACGACTTAAAGCTGCCGGAGAGAACATGATACAGCAGGATTTGAGAAAGATCAGATTCCGGATTGAGAAGTAGCTGAGGCAACAGACCAGGAGGCAGATCATGAAATGCATCATCATTGGGAGCAAAGATGGTAAAAGGACCTTCGCCCCGCAGATCATCATCAAGTTCTGCAGCGATGAGCGCCTGCTCAAGAATTGTGTGATCATCACTATTCTCGATGGTGCCCATAATGGTGCCATCGTTGGCATTCAGTTTTAAGGACATGACAAGGAATGTCATGGCAAAAAACAGGAGACTTTTGTTTATGATTTTCATATCTGGTTTAATTAAGTGAGAAATAATTTAAATTGTATTCTATTGATCAGGTTTTTGGAATAAAAAATTAATTGTTTAATATATTAAAATACATTAGGAACATATAGATTTATTGATTGAAAACGGCTGTTATATATTTGGGACTATAAATATGTTAAAACATCTAATAAACCGCATTAAAATAAAAATAATTTAGTTTGGTTATTTGAAACACTTGTTTTCTGATTTTGTTTTTGATTAATGAAATTAATTAAACGTTAGACAAATTAAGTTTGCTTTCCCCTTAGTCCAGGTGTAAGAAATTTTTGATTTTAATGTTTTTTGTAAATTGTAAGGGGCATGGGGAAGGAAGTCAAAGATTCCTGTTGTCTTTGACATGACGTGGAAACGATGAATTTTTTTGCTGAAACCTGTTTTAAAACAGAAAAGAATAGAGATTCCGGGAGAGGGAGAGGGGGGTGAGCATTTTACCATCATTCAAATCATTCCTTCCCGGCAAAATGAAATCTTGTAATTGCATCATAAAAGCGCTGCGCTGCAACTCATTGAGAGCGACAGCGCAGCGATATAATTTATAGAAATGATGGAGAATCAATGATCCTGTTCCCTGCAGAGCGATCATCTTCCCTGAATAGTGAAGGAACAGGGTGTCAGACAGGAAGTGTTTTTTATGGACCAATACTCATTAATAACGTATAAAAGCAGAGGATTATCGATATGCTGATCAGAATGGTTATCCTGTTGGAAAGCGAAAAAATTTCCTTAAAATCCTCCTGCCGACAGGTGCAGACCCAGGGTACCTTCCGGTTTTGCGGTTGATCGTTGAAAGGCATATGCATAGTATGGTTCAAGAATAATATATCCGAAAAGATTTAAACGAAAAGCAACACCTGTGCTAAAGACAGGAGTTCTCAGGTTTTCGGCAGATTCAGGTTCCCAGCTCATTCTGATGTTTTCAAAATCTGACCAGATGAGTCCTCCGTCAGCAAAAAACACCAGATCGCTGAAAAAGGTTTTTGATTCGATCATCGCCAGGCGTTTGGGGCCGCTAAAAGGGATCCTGAATTCGGCATTGGTCACGAGCATTTTGCTACCCACCAGGTTGTTCACATTCAGGCAGTCATCGCCATTGCAAGGTGTCCTGCTCATGGATCGGAAACCATACCCTCTGATGTAAAATTCATTTCCCAGATATAAAGGATGGATATCTTCAGCACTTCTCCCATATCTTCCATAATGCATGATTCTGAACCCGAGAGAAAAAGGGTGGAAAAGAAAATATTTTCTGATATCGGCCATGGCACCCCAGTATCCGTATTTTCCAAATGATCTGTCTATCTGAAATCTGTACCTGTAGCCGCTCATGGGAGAAGTAAGTCCGAATTTTGAACCATCGCCCGTATATGCCAGGTAGGTCCTGTAAACAAAAAATGGTTCGGGTGCATCCACCTGATGCCTTTCCCTTTCAACACGAATTCTTCCGGCGTAATAGTTATTGATACTATCTATTCTGAAACTGTACATGCTGGCCGAGAAACCTGTTTCCAACCTTAATTTTTTGGATATGGGATACTGAGCCATGAGTCCCAACCTGTCTTCAAAAACGCGTTGCTCAAGCAATATCAGGTTGTCTACGATATTCCCCTCTAACGTATCCCTTTTGAGAAATCTCCGTGAAGACCGAAAGGGAACATGGCTAAAAGACGCACCCCAGTTGAGTCTGTTTTTTTGGTTGAGATAGAACACCCTGCCTGCAATATCATATATTCTCCCTTGCACCTGCAACGTGGTCATCAACAGATTTCTTTTTAACATGTCGCTAAACAAAAGGCTGACTCCACCAGACATACCTGTTCCATAATTACTTACACCCACACCTACACCCGGCGACCCAACGGTTTCAAGAGAAAATTCGGGATCGTAGGGTTGCGTTCTGAAAAGAGAACGATCATACAAGGGATATTCATCGAGTTGACTATCCACAAACACCTCTGCAGATTTCTGAGGTACAGCGACCAACTGTGCAGCATCCTTATTGATATCAGAAGATGTAAAAGTCTGACTGTCCAAATCGTTTAGCTGCAGCCGGTGCAGCTCGTATCCACTGTTTTTGTAAAGGATATAAATAAGTTCTTCACTTTCTGATGAGATATCAAAGCACGGTGAAAGCGTCGTTATGCCAGACACACCGGTTTTCAGGTTTGTTACTTTCCTGATCTCTTTATTGTTGATATTGTATTTGTAAATGTTTCTGAATCCGTCGGCATCTGCAACAAAATAAATTTCTGTGCCATCTGGTGAATAAACAGGATTATGGATATTTGTATTTTCAAGTAATGATAGCAATGTTATGTTTCTGTTGTTGAGGTTGTAGGAAGCAATTTGATAATTGCCAAATTTGAGCTGATCAAGGTTCGTTTGATCAGTTCTGTCTGATACAAAAATCAGTTTGTTGCCATCAGGAGACCAGTTGGGATGAATATCGGAATACTGGTCATTGGTAATGCGATCTACACGATCATCATTTAAATGGTAGATGTAGATGTCACTTTGTCCGTTTTGCAATCCAGTTACGGCAATTTTGTTGCCGTCTGGCGACCAGGCAGGGTTGTTAAAAGCATCAAGGGATGGAATATCGATCGTCCTGACTACTTTTTCGTCATGAAGATTCACGATCAGCAATTTATTTTTTCCATCACTGAAAGTTGTAAGTGCAAATTGTGATCCGTCAGGACTCCACGTACCTGAAGATTCCAGAAAACTATAATCATCAATATGTTCATCTCTGATGACATTGGTAATTCTTTTGGTGATTTCTTGTTTTTCCATATCCGCCAGATAGAAATCTATGGAAATTACGTTTTTATCGGAGATAAAAATCAGGTTTTTTCCGTCAGGGCTCAGCGAAGGGGCAATGTTGATCTTTCCTGCATTGGCGGTATCAAATATTTTATCACCTTCGTATTCATTCTTGTTTACCATGTGGGGTTGGTGAGTGTCTCTGATTCTTTGGTTCCATATCTGCGATAAAGTATCAGTTGTGAGTAGTGTCAGATTCTCAAGAGCGGTACGGTAACCTGCCCTACCCGTTGCCTTTAAAAGATCAGGAATAATGGTATCGCCATAAGTGCCCGCCATATATGCCCAAAAAACATGACCATACCTGTAAGGAAAATAAGTATGGGGTTCTTTTGTCATGTTTTTAAATGAGGGAAGATCGTTTTGCAGAATGGCATCCCGCATCCACATAGCCGTTTTAACATCAGCATTACCAATTGATAAATACTCCGACAATCCCTCGATCATCCAGATGGGTACATTGCCAATGGCTCTGAGACCTAATTTATTATCTTCTTTAAACATGTTGTACTGAAACACATGCACCAGTTCGTGTCCCAAAACATGATTGGTTTCTTTGTTTGATACAGCAAAGGGCATGATGAGCCGTTTCCGGTAACCCTCTGTAACGCCACCGGTACCTACTCCAATAAGACTTTGTATAACAGTAGTTTGCTGAAATTCAGCATGATTGTTATAAATGATGATCGGATTTTTCGATGTAAGCGTATCTTTAAATACGTGCTGATGCCGATGGTACCATCTTTCACAAAGTTGAGCAAATTCGTCCATCTGCTCCTTGTCGCTCATATAATGGTAGATCCTGAAGTGTGGTGTTTCGTATATTTCAAAATCAAAAACTTCGTAATTTACTTTGTTCTTGCCAAAATACTGACCCGCTGCAGCGAAGAAGAAAAATACAAAAACAATTGTTAAGGTAAAATAATGTATTTTATTTTTCATGGTGTAATGAATGATTAAAGGTTATTAATATCAGGTAATTACCTTGATGCTCTTTTCTGTTTTTTGTGCGACTTTCGTGCCTTGTTTCTGTATGTTCTCTCAGAATTAAAAAATGCTTTTTATACAGATGATGGATATCTCTTTCCGTAGGGATCCGAAAAACTGTTTTCTGTCTGTTTACTATTTTATAGAAACTGATAATCAGCGAAATAGTATGTGTTTCTATAAGTCAAATCACATCATCTTAATCTGTTTTTTTATGCTTTTTCATCATCTCTGTAAATTTCATCTTTGATGTATATGATGTTAAATTGATTCGGAATGTGTAGAAAAAAACTCTCATATTGTGAATTCTTTCCATCAATGAAAATGATCCGGTTGATGTTATTTTATCTCTGATTTTTTCTTTTGAATGAGCGAAAGACATTGCAATATATGCTATTAGCAGAAGATTGATGTCCATTTTTTTAATTGCATTGCCCATCTTTTTTCATGGCATGGTTTTTTGAATTCAGGAGGGAGAGTTATGATTAATCTGGTGCATGTTGGTGCCATAAATCAAAACTTTAAAATCTGATGATTGTCTGAAAGGAATCATAGATAGTGTCAGCAAGAAAACCCACGATTTTATCTGTGCTTGATAAAGAAAGCGTCA
>CAYMLS010000362.1:0-5121 GCA_964390665.1 uncultured Bacteroidales bacterium
TCTTCGATCTGGGCGAGGGCGGCGGCGAGGTAATACGGAACCCATTCAGGTTATTCTGCCTCTCTTTATAAAATGCGTCAGATATCCGGTTTGCAAAAAAGGACAAAATATTTTCACGAACCGCTTTTAAATCTTGAAAATTGATATAATACAATGTTAAAAAAAGAATACACGCATATTTAACAAAAAAAATCACACATGCTTTCGTTTAATTTATATATTTGCCACAAGTATTTAGAAATGATGAACCAGGGAGAAAGCGTGGAAGTGGAGATAAGATAAAACCAGACACAGCAAAACCCACCCTGAAACTCCTGAAAACAAGGAAAGGAGGTAATCAAGTATGTAAATATATTGTATTGTAATTCGTGTTTTTCAACGCTTTGAAAAGTTAAACGGGTATTTTTAAACAAAAAAACCTATCAAAAAAAATAACCTATCAAAAAAATCTATAAACAAAAAAACAGTAATGAAAAAAATATTAATAATTATGCTGACAATTTCAACTATAGTTGGATTTTCTCAGAATTCAATAAATTTTGTAGATCCAAATGCAACCTGGAATGTTGCAGGTACTTTTGTAAATGCCAATCCCCAGAACCCAAATTTCGTTGAAACAACAACAACAGTTTATGGATTCATTGGAGACACTTTGATTGGAAGCGATTCATGGCTAAAATTTTATTCAACTCCCGATTCAAACTTTATGGATGATTTTACCTACTTAGGAAATTTTAGAGAAGAAAATGGATTTGTTTTCTTTATGGACACTTTAAATTCCATAGACACAATCTATAATTTCAATCTACAAGTTGGGGACTCCGTATCATATTCTTTCGGTGATGAGAGTCATAATTTGCAAATTGAAAATATTGACAGTATTGAAATAAACGGAGAATTTCGTAAACGATTTTTTATTGAAGAACCACCTTATCCACCCATGTTTATGTCCGAAATCTGGGTTGAGGGAATTGGGAGTGTACATGGACCATTATTCCCGAAATACCCAAGTGTATTTTCAGACGAAATTCCCGATTCATTAAATTTAACTTGCTATAAAGTTGATAATTCAATAGTCTGGCACAATCCATTTTATGATGACTGCTATGTTAGTATTATTCTATCTTTAAACGAATTTGAAAAAGGTGAATTCAAATTATTTCCTAATCCTGTGAATGACAGATTAACTGTTCTTATTCCGAGCAATGAAAAAGGAGACTACATCATTTCAATTATTGACCTAAATGGAAAAATCCTGATGAAAGAAAAATATACACAAGTTGGAGAAATTGAAATTAATACATCTTCATTGAAAAATAACTTATACTTATTACAAATTGAATTTGGAAACAAAACATACAGGCAGAAATTTATGAAAGAATAATGTAGGAATGCACAACAAGGATTTTTTAGAGGGTTGTGTTTTATTTCACTGATTAATATAGGTGGAACCCACAATGTCAAATTATTCTTATCAAACCAAATAGTGTCAGCAAGAAAACTCCTGCTTTTTATGTCTTTGATAAGAAATCGTCAAAGACAAGGCTTTCGTCTCGTTTTTTCAACGAGATGAACCGGGCCATGACAAAAATTTTGACACACACGCCCATGATTATAATTCGCACCATGGTAAAACATACAGTCAGGGTGTTGGCGAAGCTCCCCCGTAAGAAAAGAACGGGGACCTATTTAATCAAATAAAATCAGATGATTTTGCGTATTTTAGCCAAAACAATGGATGTTTTTCGGTAACTGATTAAATGGCAGGTTGTTGTGCCTGGTGTCCTGCTTTTTCTGATGATAGAAACATTTTTGTAAAAATATTGATGATGGATTGGAACTTATACTTAAATTTTACGGTGGCAATGCTTGCCATTGTGAATCCTTTGGGTCTGATTCCCCTTTGGTCGGAACTCACCAGCGACATGGATCGCCCTTCCCGCAGAAAGCTCGCCGACTGGATCATTATAACCTCGTTGATCATATTGTTGATCTTTTTGATGTTTGGAGAGCAAATTCTTTCTCTTTTTTCCATCGACCTTTCTGTTTTTCAAATCGCCGGAGGTATTCTGTTACTTTCTACCGGGTTATCTATGGTCAATGGTAAAGTTTTTCGGATTGAGAATCACAGACAACATACCGAAGATCCTTACCAACTGGTAAAGACACGTTTCAGAGACATTCTCGTTCCACTGGCCATCCCCATGTTGTCCGGCCCAGGTTCACTTACCACTGTTGTACTTTATGGCCACAGGATTGAGGGTACCCTTGATTATTTTGTCATTTCCGGGGTGTTAACTGCCATCATGGTGCTGCTATTGCTGGTTTTTTATTTTTCAGAAAAAATTGAAAGATCGACAGACCCTATTATTTTCAATATTCTCACCCGGTTGTTTGGTATACTGGTCGTGGCTGTTTCCATCCAGTTTATGGTGGAAGGGCTGGGTGGGGTTTTCCCCAACTGGTTAGAAAATATTGAACAGGAAGATCTGCCTGACAGCATATCATCAACCGCTATGAGGCAGTTTTTTATGAGTTGCTTTCAGTTTTGATTCCAAATTGTTTGTCGATTTTCAGAAAACGGATGATGATAAACCCGGGAATGGTGCACAGCACTACCCATACAAAGAAATAGTTGTATCCGATAATTTCCTGTATCCATCCCGATATCATGCCGGGAAGCATCATGCCCAACGCCATCAAACCGGTACAGATGGCAAAATGTGCGGTTTTATGTTTTCCTTCTGCAAAATAGATCATATAGAGCATGTATGCCGTAAAGCCGAATCCGTATCCGAATTGTTCAAACGCCACCGATGCAGAAATGATCCACATGCTTTGGGGCATGGTGTAAGAAAGATACACAAACACCAGGTTGGGCACATTCATGGCCAATGCCATGGGAAAGATCCAGAATTTAAGTCCGTTTCTGGAAGCAAGCAATCCACCGAGTATGCCGCCCAGCGTAAGGGCAATGATGCCTATGGTTCCATAGATAAGCCCTACATCACCGGTTGTCAGTGCCAGTCCCCCCACTTCCCTGCTGTCGAGCATAAAAGGGGATGCCATTTTTACGATCTGGGCTTCACCCAGTCTGAAGAGCAGTAAAAACGATAATGCCGGTCCGATGTTGTTTTTCCGGAAAAAAGAAACAAATGTTTCCCCGAATTCGGCCAATGGGCTTTTGCCCTTACTCAGCGCGGGTTTATCGCCTTCCGGGCGTGGTAACATGATTTTGTGATAGATGAAAAACAAAGCAAACAGTCCGGCAAGGATCACAAATGTAAGGGTCCATGCCAGTGGAATATTGCCTGATCTTCCTTCAAAACCGGCAGAAACCGATTTATCGAGTTTGGGGTCGAGTTGAACAAGCAAAAAAGCTGTTTGATTTTTGTTGCTCTGCGAAAAGATCAGTCTTTCTCCTTCCACCAGTCTGATGCTGTTATTTCCACTTTCCAGGGCAGTATTCAGAACGATCTCCTGGTCATCATCAAACTCACCCGAATACTGAACTCCCACAATGCCCACATTTCCCTGCATTTCGTTTTGGCTGGTATCTATGGCATCCGTTATATTCAGCAGGTTTTTGATCCATGCTTTCAGCGGGTCTGAAACATATGTACTCCACCACGAAGGTTTTTTGGGGTCAACCTGCTTTTGGGGAAGGGTAAACCCACTTTCAATATTTTGATCTCTCACCCATTCAATGATGCTGTCTGCCTGATCTTTGGGGATATTAGCAGTAGACAGCCGGAGGGTGTCTTTGCTAATGGTAAAGGTATTCTGTGGCGAAAAATTCTGTGCCTGTTCAAGTTTTTCCGAAACAGGTGCTACCATTTTGCTGGGTTGTGTTACCACATTGATCTTTACTGGGTCTTCACCGGTAAAAACCTCAAAGAAACCTGCCAGGATGATCAGCAAACCCTGCCCGGTGATCATAGCAAAGCGGTAAAAAGTACTTCTGATGCCGATAAAATAGGACTGTTGTCCTTCTTTCAGTCCCAGCATATAAAATCCGTCGGCTGCTATGTCGTGTGTTGCAGAACTAAAAGCCAGCAACCATAAAAAGGCCAGCGAATACTGAAAAAACGAAGACAGAGGCAGTGTAAATGCCACCCCTGCAAGACCAGCGCCCACGATCAGTTGCATGCTTACGATCCACCAGCGTTTGGTTTTAAAAAGATCTACAAGGGGGCTCCAAAAAGGTTTGATCACCCATGGTAAATACAACCAGGAGGTATACAGGGCAATGTCTGCATTGGAAATGCCCAGTCGTTTGTACATGATCACCGAAACTGTCATGACCACCACATAGGGTATGCCCTGCGCATAGTAAAGTGTAGGTACCCAACTCCAGGGAGATCTGCTTGTTTTTTCTTTCATAGCATCCTATTTGTTTGTTTTTTTATTCAATGGTTTCATGGTTTGGTTTCATCATCATCTGCATGATACCAGGGTTTCAGATCTGCACCTTTAAAGTAATGCATCAGTATCTCTTTGTAATCAAAACCCTTATCGCCCATTACGGCAGCGCCTATCTGGCAGAGACCTACGCCATGTCCCCATCCGGCTCCTGAGAAGATGAATTTTCCGGGTACTCCGTTCGTGAGATCTTTTTTGTCTGTAACAAAAGCCGAACTGTAGAGGTGGGTTTCAGAAAATGCTTTCCTGATCACCAGTTCTTTTCCAATGGTGATCGTTTTTTCAGAACCCACGATCATCAGTTTGATCAGTCTTCCTGATACGCCCCTTTCAACCGGAATGAGGTCAAGGATATTACCAACCGATATATTTAACCGGGTTTTTAACAACCGTTGTATCTGTTCCTGGGTAAGCATCGTTTCCCACCGGTAAAAATCGGTGGTCTCCTGGTCATAATCGTTGAGCACTTGCTGTAATACTTTTCCATCATGGGTATTGCAAAAAGCAGGTGGGGTGTTTCTGATCCAGTGTTGTGCTTTCTCTTCTGTATCTAATAATGTATCAAATCCTTCAGGCCTGCCGGGGTGATCGATCACTTTGTTGAGGTAGGGGTGAGGGACAGGTTCCCAAACATTTTCAAAGGTTTCAGCAATGCCTCCGCAGCACTTTGAATAGCGTGCATCACAAATTTTTCCATCA
>CAYMLS010000363.1:0-5104 GCA_964390665.1 uncultured Bacteroidales bacterium
TTGACAACGGCGCATCCTGGAACGCCATCACCGACAGTGTACCCGGTATCTGGAACTACTACAACTGGGTAATCCCCAACCAACCCCAGGAGAATGTCTTGTTAAAACTGACTGATATTGATAATCCATCGGTTGAAGATATCCTTGGAACCGGATTTACCATCATCCCGCTTAAACCATCCACTGCTGCAAAATTCAGGGGCGGGTCTTATGATGGTTATACCACGCGCTCGAATATTACAGACAGTTTACAGGTGCTTTCACCCAACGGAGGCGAAATATTCCTTTCTTCACAAACCTATCCGGTAGAATGGGCATATAACAACGTTGACAATTTAAAAGTTGAATTTTCTTTTGACAATGGAAATACCTGGTCTTTGATGACACCATCGGTTCCTGCCAGTGCCCTGAAGTATGACTGGACAGTTCCATCGCAGCCATCCCAATATTGCAGGATCAGGATCACCAGTCTGGATAACCCCGAAATTACGGATGAAAGCGATGAGGTTTTCACCATACCATCCCCCACGGTCAGCATTCTGCATCCCACTGCCGGAGATGTCATCGAGTCCACTACTATCGAATCCATCGAATGGGAAAGTCTGGCATCCGAAAGCGTAAGAATCGAGTTTTCCCACGATGGCGGACAAACCTGGAGCATGGTGGATGAAAACGTAAATGGTCACTGGGGGTACTACAACTGGGTGGTACCCGACTCCATCTCCAACAATTGCCTGTTGCGCATCACCGACAACCAGAATGACGCTTTCCAGGCAGTTCATACCGGACCTTTTGAAATCACACCACTGCCGGAGACCACGCCCGCCAAATTCAGAGGTGGCAGTTACGACGGTTATGCCCTGAACATATACCTTGATCAGCATTTGCTGGTGCGCAAACCCAATGGTTGGGAAGCATACCTCGCCAACCAGGAAATTCCCATCCGGTGGAGCTACCTCAACATCGGTGGCACCATGCGTGTTGATGTTACACAGGACAACGAACAAACCTGGGAAACACTGGCATCGGGCATCCCTGTTGAGCAGGAGAGCTACACCTGGAACGGCGGCAGGGAAGCATCAGCCTGGAACAAAATCAGGGTGGTACACGAAACCGGTTTGTGGCAGGATAAAAGCGATAACTTCTTTATTGTAGGTGAGATGGGTGAGTTGCATACCGAAGAAATATCGCAAATTGATTACTGTGGTGGTCAGCAGATCGGGATCCCATTCACCACCAATGAAAGTTATGGACCAGAGAACATCTTCGTGGCACAACTCTCAGGGCCCGATGGGTCTTTCGCAGAACAAACCGACAGTCTGGGAATGCTGGCAGGTACCGGTTCCGGCACCATCCAGGCATCGATACCCGACTCCCTTGCAGAATCGGGCAACTACCGCATCAGGGTGGTATCCACCGATCCACCCATCATCGGCACCGACAATGGAACTGATATCCCTATCAATGCCCTTCCACAGATCGACCTCGGTGATGACACCATCTTATGCGAGGGAAGCACCCTTACCCTTGATCCGGGTGCTGTTGAGTCTTATAACCACAACTGGAGCACTGGTTCTGAAACACCCACCATAGAAGTAAGTAACGGCGGCATCTATTATGTGGATGTAACGAACGCCTGCGGTATGGCAAGCGATACCATCGAAGTGGTTTTAAGAGAACTCCCGGGCAACAACCTGCCTGAAACGGTCAGCATGTGTGCCGGTTCATCCGTCACCCTGAATGCAACCGATGAAGAAGCGGTGACCTATCTGTGGTCCACCGGGCAGGTAACCCCTTCCATCCATGTCAATGAACCGGATGTATACACTGCCAGTCTTTCCAATGCCTGCGGAACAGCAGAGTATTCAGTAACCGTGGAAGTATCAGAAAACCCGGTGGTGGACCTTGGCGATGACATTGCCATTTGCGGTGATGAAACAGTGAGTATTGCCGCTCCTGAAGGATACGCATCCTATGAGTGGAACACCGGCAGCGGGGAATCACAAATCAATGTAAGTGAAGCAGGATACTATACCGTAACGGTAACCAATGAAAACGGATGTACTGGCAGCGGCAGCATTTCGGTTCAGAAATATGACCTTCCGGAACTGACGGTAACCGGTGAAACGGAGATCAACCAGGGAGAAGAAACCCAACTCACAGCAAGTGAAGGTTTTGCGGAATATGTATGGTCGAACGGAGAAACAGGCAGTTCCATCTGGGTTTCAGAATCAGACACCTATACAGTAGATGCTTACGACATTAACGGTTGTATGGTTTCTGGATCCATCACGGTAACTGTCACAGGTTCAGAAACGTACACCCTTAGCATCTCCACCACCGGAAGTGGCGGAGTAATGGTGGATGACCATGCTTACACTTCACCGCTGACTTCAGCGTCAGGTACCCAATTCAACCTGAGCGCCGATGCCGATGAAGGATGGAAATTCATTCACTGGGCAGATGGTATAGAATCCACGTCAGAAAATGAAACCATCACCCTGATCGCTGATATGAACATTGAAGCGCTTTTCGGTCGGATCGGCGATGTGAACCTGGATCAAACCATCAATGTTACCGATGTGGTGATGATCGTCAGCCATATCCTGGAGAACGATCCGGAAGGATTTTATGAAACCCTGGCAGATGTCAATCAGGATGAGTACATCAACGTTACGGATGTGGTGGCTGATGTGAACATCATTTTGTATGGCGATGTATACCCCCCCGGAAAAATGGTTGCTTCGCAGGTGGCTACCATTTTCATGGATGAGGAGGGTCTGATCAGTCTGGAGAGTGATGGCACCCTTACCGCCCTGCAGTTTGCGTTTTTTGTTGAAGACGATCATCAGGCAGTACTGAAAAATCTGGCGGAGGGCATGCAACTGGCGTATTCGCAACACGGTAACAAGGTAAAAGGGATTATTTTCAGTCCGGGCAACACAACGTTGCCACAAGGGTTGACAGCACTGATTGAGACAAATACAGCGGAAACTTTTGTTGACTGGGGTGAAAACCTGGCATCCAACACTTTTGCAGAAACCGTGGAAGTGGAAAATGTTTTGAATGCCACCCATACATCACCGGTCATCGGAAATGATTTTGAGTTAACTTTGTTTCCCAACCCTTCAAGGGGCAATTTCTATCTGCGGATCGATACGTGGAAAAATATTGCGCTGGAGCTAAAACTGTATGATGTATCCGGGCGGGTAGTGTTACAGGATGAGAATATCAGCCTGGAACCGGGCAATCAGACGGTAAATTTTGGAGCAGGCAACCTCGGTGAAGGGGTTTACTTTCTCGATGTACGCGCCACGGATCCCATGAGCAATGAAACCTTGTTTACCCGTCAGTTAAAGATCATGACTTACTGAGGGAAGGAACTGGTAAAAAATGGAGATCATGCCGGCAGTTTCCCAAAAATCTTGGCCAGCCACCAATGGAAGCGGTGGATGCCGGTTGGCTGGGTGTGCATCATCGGGCAGGGTTTCCAGGTTTTCATAAATGGTTTCCCCATCCGGTGTTTTTCCTCCCGATGGGTTTACCGGATATAAATTGTACCCTTTTTCTTTCAGGGTGCTGAAGACAATGTTTCCGAATTTTTTGGGATTTCCTGAATATCCTGCCACAGCGATGTGCGGCTGAGCAAGAAAACTGTCTACTTGTGCTTTTTTTGTTTTCATTGTGTTTGTTTTTAATGTATGCGTTCACTCTAAAAAGTATATTGTCAATTACACGAATGGACACTAATATTAATGCAAGAAATTCAGACAATTAAAAACATTATATTTTCACGAATTTTTCCGAAAACGAGATTTCGGAGTGGCCTCAGGTATCCTGTATTTTTACCAATTTATACATTCCTCAGGTGCCTCAGAAAGGTCTTTGGCGATCCAGTCTGCACCGCTCAGTTTTTCTTTTCCAAAACTGGTGGTGAGTGCCAGGCAGCGACAACCGGCAGATTTTGCTGCTTCCACACCCGAAACAGCATCCTCAATAACGAGGCAGTTTTTGGGGTCTAAGCCCAATTCTTCTGCCGCTTTCAGGAATATATCCGGATGCGGCTTCCTTTTCTCCACACTGTTCCCATGAATAAGTGCCCCGAACCATTCCACAGGCAGATCAATTTCTTTAAGATTGATTTTTACTTTCACTTCATCAGCGCTGGAAGCAACAGCCAATTGAAGATTTTCTTCCCTGCATTTTTCTATGAAATCATACACACCCTTCAATGCTTTTAGCTTGCCCTTCACCAGCTTTGCATAGATATCATAAGTTCTTGCTTTATCTCTTTCCACGTCAAAAGGGAAACCGTACTTCTCAGCCACGCCACCGAGGTAGCGGTTTTCGCCCATCCCTGTAAAAGGTTTGAAATCTTCCTCCTGTACTTGCAATCCCTTTTCTCTGAACATGGCAATGCCTGCCTGGCAAATAAATTTTTCAGAATCCACCAAAACACCGTCCATGTCGAACAATACTCCTTTAATCATATCTTTCTGAAGTTAAGTTTGTTATCACTTTTGGTTTGTTTGCTGTTAATCCTATTTTTTTCACAAGGGCTAATTTACACTTAATTTGTTTATACAGCTCTTTCATCATGGTATGTAGAAAAGTTCAATTTTGAATGGTTTTGTCTTAAAAACAGAAATACCAGGCACAGACAAAATCATGAGTTTTCTTGCTGACATCAATTATTTAATGATTCTTTTCATTAAATTAAAGCGAAAGGGCAAAAGTTTTTCTAATTTTGCCCTTTCAAAAACATAAAAACAATTTCCCTTTTAAAACAACTTTAATCACTAAAAATTAGAAACATGAAAAAAATTACCCTGATCGTTTTTACATTATGTCTAAGTATTTTCAACTCTTTTGATGTTTATGCACAGGAAGAGGTCACGGTTGCCGATCTTGGTGAATTGGTTCAACAAGAGGTTGACGGAACCATTTATACCGTTTCGGGCGAGGTAGTCCTTACGCATCAGCACGGACAAAGAAACCAGAAGTTCATTCAGGATGATACAGGTGCTATCCTTATTGATGACGCAGATGGTATTATTACAACAGCATACAATCTTTATGATGGTATCAGTGGATTAAGAGGAAC
>CAYMLS010000364.1:0-5104 GCA_964390665.1 uncultured Bacteroidales bacterium
TGATCAGTAGCAGGGAAGTGTAAAGCAGAAAAGAAATGAGTAAAACCGTTGACGACATGGTTTGTATAAATTTTTGATTTTCAGATAGTATTTTGTGTTGCTTTCAGAAACTGCTTTATCAGTATTTCCTTGATCAAAAGCGACAGGTTTGCTGATTGAAAAGTCTTTAAAAAAGTAGTTTGCTTTTTGCGAAAAACTGTTTTGCTGGCAACCCTTATATCAGAAATAACGGTTTCTTGCCGGCATTACTTCATGGCAGACCCTTCAAAAGGAACATACACGTGCATACGGTTATACCCTCCAAAGGTTCCCAATCCTCCTTCTATATTGGTATGAATAAATACGGTTTCAGAAAACGGAAAATCATCTCCGAAGTAAAAGTAGTCATCTACGCTTTGGTGGTATCGATAATAGTTCTCTTCGAGCTGATACACAAAAACAAACACAGAATCAATGGTATGAGTTACTTCATATCTTTCGTTTTCAACGTCATAATTATGGTTCGGGGGATAGTAATCGGTAATGGGATAATGCCAGCCTTCAGCCCTGAAATTATAGGTTTTGCCTTCACTGTCGGAAAAATAATTTAATCCACGTTCCAGCCAGAAAGGCTCCCTTAAGATAAAAACGGTATCAGAGTCAGAAACAAACAAGTGTCGTTGCATAAATGCACCCGAACGGTAAAAATTCTCCTCATTATTTCCCTCTGCGGTAAGATTCCAGTTCAGTTTGAAGATTTTTTCATTCCAGATGCCTTCAGGGTCTTCATAAACATTTTCGATATCTGCTGAAACAATATTGATATTGTCTATGGTAAAGTCAGGAATAATGCATTGTGCTGTAACGACTTCTCCTTCTTCTGATTCTACTTTCAGCTGATAGGTGTTACCCTGTTCAATTTCCAGAACAGCAGCATCGATCATAAAGCATCTGTTTTGCTCATTGTATGGAATCATGATCATTTCCTCCCCTTCCCTGCCGATCCATACCGAAGCTTTATCTCCAACATCTTCATAATGAGATGGATCGAGGGTGTAGGGTTGTGAGCGATGCACATGTACCTTTACATTGTTGTTCTGTGGTGATATGTAAGAATTGACCACCAGGCGGGGTTCACTGCCGGGTATGTCAACATTTTCGGCCTCACTGATAAAAAAATCCTCACAACTTACCAGGATCATTCCTGCCAAAAGAAAACCCAGGGTTTTCAAGGATCGTGGCAATAAAGAAGAAACCTTTAATTTATGTTTGTCAAATACTTTCATACGATTAAAAATTTTGAAACGCATATCTAAAACTTGTAATGAACACTAACGGATGGTATCAGGGGAAACAAACTTACCTGCATCAGTTTTCGTTGTGTATAATTCTGCTGCTGGTCTTCATTATAAATATTAGGATCGTAAACATCTTCCCAGTAATAAAAGAACGGATTTTTTCTGTTGTAGGCATTATAAACCCCGAGTTCAAAGGTTCTTCTCACAGGGTTATTAAAACGCGTTAAGTCCTTGTGAAATTGAATTGCCACATCGAATCTTTGGTACGATGCTGCCCTGAAGCTATGTTTTTTATCATAAACATTGGCCGTGTTCCACCATGCATTTTGAAAATATGAGGCGTACTGATCCTGGTTGGGAGTATGGGTAACCACCGGAAATCTGCCGGTGCCTATATCATACACATTACCGGAGGCAAAAACCCAGGTACCACTGAGGGTGGTGTTTTTCGAAATTTCATAAACGGCCACCACTGAAACATCATGCCTGCGGTCATATCTCGCAAAATATTTCTCTCCGAAATTGATATCGTCAAATTGCTTCTGGGTCCATGACAAGGTGTATCCGATCCATCCGCTGAGTTTTCCGGATTTGCGCTGCACCAGAAACTCTGCCCCGTAAGACCATCCCTGACCATGCGTGATGTTATCCTGCCAGGTGAAGGTTTCGGCATCCGATGGATCATCGATCAACAGAAAGGAAGCGCCCTCCTTATATCCGATAATATCATTGGCTTTTTTGTAATATCCTTCCAAAGAAACTTCCAGATTTCGCGCTGGCCAGTCATAGGCAAATCCACTGGCCACCTGCCAGGTTTTTTGCGGGCGAATGCGTTTGGTGGAAGGTACCCATAAATCGGTTGGCAATCCGATGCCGGTAGAACTCAAAAGATGTACATATTGATTCATGGCAGCAAAAGACGCCTTCCACGAAAAATCGGAAAGGATCCTTACATTGGAAGCAAAACGGGGTTCCAGGTTGGGATATGATTTTCCATCGGCATAAAAATGAGAAAACCGCACACCCGGATTGATTTTTATCCCATCCCCCAGCGTGATCTCATCTTCAACATAAATACCCGACTCCACAGAATTCAGAATTTCGGCATTCTGCTCCAGTTGATCAATATCATCGTCGCGCAGCACAATGGCACTAGGGGTAAAACGGTGCTGTATCATCTGCAAACCAGCACGGATATAATGCTGAGGCAGCGGGTTCCACGTGAGATCATATTTGGCACCAATATCCCGTATCCCTGAATTATAGCGCAACTCCCAAATACTTGTGTTGTTGTTTTGCAGATCACGAAAAGACTCTTCAGAAAAAATAGTCAACTCATACTCTGAAAAAACGAGGGAGAGGTTGGCAAATAAACGATCATTAAATATGTGATTCCAGCGGACTGTGCCTGTGGCATTTTGCCAGAAAAGTCCGTTTTCCATTCTGTCTGCAGACAACTGATCATCGTAAGAATCGCGGAAAAAAAACTTGTCGCGGCCAAAATATCCACTGACAAAAATTTTGTTGTTGGGGTTGATATCGTAATTTAATTTGGAGTTCAGGTCATAAAAGAAATATCCTGCCTGTGTTTGCTCTGGCAAAAATGGTCTTATCAACAGGTCGAGATAGGTACGACGCCCGGAAATAAGAAAAGATGCCTTGTCTTTGATCACAGGTCCCTCCAGGGTCAATCGACTGCTGATAATCCCTATGCCTGCTTCTCCCTGAAATTTTTCCTTGCTGCCATCTTTCATCTGAATATCCAGGACCGACGAAAGACGTCCGCCGAAGCGCGAAGGAAATCCTCCTTTGTACAACTGCATATTTTTAATGGCATCGCCGTTGAAAACAGAAAAGAAGCCAAACAGGTGGTTGGCATTGTAAACAATGGCATCATCCAGGATGATCAGGTTTTGATCGGGCCCTCCTCCCCTGACGTAAAATCCGCTGGTGCCTTCAGTTCCCGACTGCACACCCGGCATCAGCTGAAGCACCTTGAACATGTCTTTTTCACCCAGAAAAGAGGGGATGTTACGTGCCTGCTGCATAGGAATTTCCAAACGCGACATCTGTGTGGTCTGAGAGATCCGTCGCATCCTTTCATCGGTAACCACCACCTCTTCCAGGTCAATAGCAGACTCCAGTTCGATATCAAGACGAACGCTCTCTGTAAGATTCAGATCGCGCACCTGGCGGGCATATCCCACATAGGAGTAAACGATGGTAACGCTGTCGGCAGGCAGTGTTATGGAATAAAAACCATAATTATTGGTGACGGTGCCCACGTTTAGTTCAGGGACAAAAATGTTGACCCCGATCAGTGTTTCGCGACTCCCTTTTTCATAAACAAAACCACTGATGGTATGCCTGGCAGGACTTTGCCCGTATAAGTGCCCAAAGCCCGTAATGATGATCCATAAAACCAATCCGGTAACCGAGTAAGAAAATCTCATAGAATAAAGATTAAAAAGAACATGCAAATATCTGATTTTTTTGAATATAAACTAATATTTGGGGAAAATATTGTTGAGGGTGAGGTTGAGGGTGAGGGTGAGGTTGAGGGTAAGGTTGAGGTTGGGGTGAGGTTGAGGGATGGGGGATTGCATCATTGTGTTTTTGGTATTGGTGTATAATACCCGTAAAGATTTACACAATTACTTTGCTTATAATGAGGTTCTTACAATAAAATATTTTAGTTAACATACTCAAGGATATCACCGGGTTGACAGTCCAGGGCAGAACAAATAGAGTTTAGTGTGGAAAATCTTATTGCCCTCACCTTACCTTGTTTTAGAATTGATAAATTCACAGTTGAAACACCAATTATTTCTGAAAGGTCTTTCAACTTCATTTTTCTTTTTGCCAGCATGACATCCAGGTTCACAATAATTGCCATAATATTTTTTTTAAATTGTCAGGGAACTGTCTATCTCCTTTAAAAGGTCATTCAAATTCTTTTCGTTTTTACCCCAGGAGGTGATTTGGAAAAGACTGACAGAACAAAGTTTAACAATTGTTTTTTCTTCAGTCGCTTCAAATCTTATGTAAAGATTTTCACCCCACGATAACCAGGAAATTTTCGTAGTAGCCAAAATTTCAAAATTATCCTTATCAACTTCAGCCAGTGTGAATTTTGAATGATCAATAACCTCAATTAGTTTTTCAAACATTAAGTCCGGTGAAATATCAAATACTCTTTCTGAGCAAATCTTTGAAGTAAGCAGGTTAACACGACTGGTGAAGTAGGATCTAAAGAATAGTGATTTTCTGATAACCAGGTTAAAAACAAAAAATCCCAGAATCAAAAATGGAATAATTATTAAACCCATGTTTTTATGCTCTGAGTAATTAGCGCTTAAATAGGGGATGAGTACCGCTGCCGCCAAAATAACAAACCAAATAACAATATCCTTGATTGCAGGTGTGTGTGTGATGTATTTATTCATAATGTCTGATGTATTTATTCATAAATGAAAGTTTTATTTATGAGAGCAAATATAGATAATAATATAACGCTAAACAAATATTTATTAATGTTTTTCATTAATAAATTAATTTTATTATTGAATACAGTAATAATTAAGAACAACCTACGGTCATAAAACATCACGGGGATGGTGTATATTTGAACGAGAATTCTTTTCATGAATGACTAACCGGGCTGGTAATTTTGTTTATTATAATTCGCAATATGAATACCGTCAGTCATTGTTTTCGATGTTATTTAAACCAGGAAAAAAATTTGCAAAGAAGTTGATGGAGTTTTGATTTTCTGTAGAAACATATCCAAATAAGTTCCCAAATACAATAAAAACTCCAACCATTTA
>CAYMLS010000365.1:0-5103 GCA_964390665.1 uncultured Bacteroidales bacterium
AAGTGTAAGTTTCAATTTCGTTTGGAATTTTTCGCTAAGATATTGTTTTCCTAAAGTCGTTTGACGCGTACCAACCAAAGAAAATTACATTGGCAAACAAAAACTTCTTTTTGTTTTCGTTGCTAAATCCAATGTACTGTTTTTTGCCCTTTTGAAATCAAGATGTAATAACCCAGGTAAATCATCTGAAAAATCATTTTCCGTACTTTGCAGAATCCTTTATTTTCACACAGGATTTGATTAACAGTTGCTGACGTTTACTACCATTTTACGCCTTGCCGTCATGTTGTGGTTCAAAAAGGCGCAACAACTATTGATACGCAAATAAGTATTACCTTTGAATCCGGTTAAACATCCCAAATCAATATTATGGAAATTTTTATCAGTAACATCAAGGAACTTATTCAGGTTTTACCTGCATCCGTGGAAAAAATTGCGGGTAAGGACATGCAAAACCTTCCCACCATAAAAAATGCCTGGTTGTGGATAGAAGGTTCAAAAATAAAGGCATTTGGTAAAATGGAAGCGCTTTCGTCTCATCCGGACAGAGAGCATCTTGATCAAAAAGATATGAAGCATATTGATGCTACCGGCAAAATGGTTTTTCCCTCATTTTGCGATTCACATACCCATCTGGTTTATGAAGGAAGCCGCGAAATTGAATATATAGATAAAATCAGGGGGTTGTCCTACGAGGAGATCGCCAAACGGGGTGGTGGAATACTGAATTCTTCCAAAAGATTACAGCAGGCATCAGAAGAAGCGCTTGTAGAGCAAGCACTTGAGCGACTTGAAGAGATCAGAATGCTCGGAACAGGAGCAGTGGAAATCAAAAGTGGTTATGGTCTGACCCCCGAAAGCGAGATGAAAATGCTTCGCGTGATCCGCCAACTCAAAGAAATTAGCCCGCTTACCATCAAATCGACTTTCCTGGGCGCACATGCTGTTCCACCCGAATACAGAAACCGGCAACCCGAATATGTAGACCTGATCATCAACGAAATGATTCCCCAGGTGGCAGGGGAGGATCTTGCCGATTATATCGATGTATTTTGCGACCGTGGTTTTTTTACGCAGGAAGAAACAGACAGGATCCTGATGGCGGGATTGAAATACGGTTTAAAACCCAAGATCCACGCCAACGAACTCGACTACTCCGGCGGAATACAGGTGGGTGTAAAATACAACGCTCTTTCGGTTGACCACCTTGAATTTACCGGTGAGGAAGAGATACAGGCACTTTTAAATTCCGATACCATGCCATGCCTGCTTCCCGGAGCAGCATTTTTCCTGGAAATGGAGTATCCTCCTGCCCGGAAAATGATGGAATCCGGACTTCCCCTGGCCTTGGCCAGCGACTACAATCCCGGTTCTTCTCCATCAGGCAACATGCAATTGATCATGTCGTTGGCTTGCGTAAAAATGAAAATGCTGCCCGAAGAGGTGATCAACGCAACAACCATCAATGGTGCTTATGCCATGGATCTGCAGGAAAATTTCGGAAGCATCTCTCCGGGAAAAACAGCCAATGTGTTCATCACCAGACCCATACCCACATACGCCTTTATGCCCTATGCCTATGGCAGTAATAAAGTGGAAACCGCAATACTAAACGGAAAGATAACCTGACAAGCATCTTCTGTATTTCTTTTGAAAAAGAAGATGGGTATGCTTTACCGAAAGCCACAAAAATTGATCAGTTGATTTACGAATACGAATACTAAAACAATTATATTTTGGAAAAGTCACCAAAATTCCCGCTGATTGCCAAAACCCTCACCGGTCTTGAAAAAGTACTGGCAGAAGAGCTGGCACAGTTGGGTGCCACAAATGTACAACCACAGCGCAGGGCAGTATCTTTTGAAGGGGACAAAAAACTAATGTATGCTGCCAATTTATGGTGCCGGGCAGCATTGAGCATTTTAAAACCTGTCAACGAATTCCCTTTTGATACCCAGGAAGATTATTACGATCGTTTAAGAGCCATACCGTGGGATGAATATTTTTCGGTAACCAATACCTTCTCCATCACAGCGGTAGCATCACAATCGGTTTTTACCAACACCCATTTTCTCGCCCAGCGAACCAAGGATGCTATTGTTGATTTTTTCAGAGAAAAAACCAACGATCGGCCGCAGGTAGATATTGAAAACCCGGAGGTAAAAATTCAGGTTTATATCTACAAGGACATTTGTTCTGTTTCCCTCGACAGCAGCGGTATGCCATTGTTTAAACGTGGATACAGGAGAAAATCCATCATAGCACCCATCAATGAGGTTCTGGCAGCAGGACTGATCTATCTTTCAGGGTGGGATAAAGTACAACCTTTTTATGATCCCATGTGCGGCAGTGCCACATTCAGCGCTGAAGCAGCACTGATGGCACTCAATATTCCGCCTCAGTCATACCGGAAACAATTTGCTTTTCAGAACTGGCCCGACTATGAGGAACAACTTTGGCAACAGGTGCAGGACGAATCCCAGGAAAACCGCAAAGAGAAAACACCCCCCATATTGGCTTCAGACATCAGCAACAGAAGCATGATCGCCGCCCGCCAAAATCTAATGGATGCCGGGCTCCTGGGCTTGGTTGAACTCCAGAAAAGGGATTTCTTTGCATCCAAACCACGGCATGCAAATGGAACCATGCTCCTCAATCCTCCTTACGGCAGAAGAATCGAGACCAAAGATGTATCAGATTTTTTTGCGAAAATGGGCACTACCTTCAAACACCAATACCAGGGATTTAAAGTATGGGTGCTGAGCCCCGACAAACAACTGACAAATAAAATCGGATTAAAACCCATCACCAAACATTACGTTTATAACGGTCAGCTAGACTGCACTTTTCTGGGGTATGAAATATACGGTGGGAGTAAAAAAAGACCTCGCTTAACGCAAATTTAATAAATAAAAGCGTGCTTTTTCGATTTTTATTGTTACATTTGCGTGTGTTTTGATAATATGGATAAGACTTTTTTGGTTTTATCCATTGGAAATGCTTCTTGTTGACAGCTGAGGAGTATTTCCGGATTTAAGGGTGAATGGCTCGTTGTGAAACCAGCCGCATAGGAAAAAAAGGAGATTTGCCGTTCAGAAATTCATTGACTGTTCGCAAATGTAAACATTCAAAGTGTATTGGTCTTTCTAATCTATTAGATTTTCTGTATTACACGGCAAATTTTTCCTTTTTCCTTTGTTTTACAAGTGGAAAAAGGAAAAACAATCAAAAGGAAAAAATCTTCTCTCCCATCCCTGCCACATATCCAAACAACATTTTAATACCGAATTTTTTGAATAAAGCACATACTTATTATACCTTATTTTAAGCAAAATCTTTCCAATCTGATTGGTGAAATTTTGCTTTTTTAGTGAGATAAATTTCATATTCAATCCGGTTTATGCACACTTGCGTTGCTGAGTAAAGAAAGCATTATGCATGAAAACACACCGAAGGATCATGAGTTTTCTTGCTGACACTAATTAATTTCCGTCTTATTATTGACCGTTTCAGCATTATCTTAATTTTGAAAATGAACATGAAATTTTGCTGCAAATGCTCATTACTGACAAACACACCTTTGATTACTGAATGCTTGCATAATGTATCTTTGACAAACAATATTGCTGATTCCCCTTATGGAAAGGTGACAGACATATGACAAATTAAAATTAAATACAGACAAATGAAAAAAAGAGTATTAATAGCAACGGGAGGAGGAGACTGCCCCGGTCTGAATGCTGTGATCAGGGCAGTGACCCTCAGAGCATCGAAAGAACAAAACTGGGAAGTAATAGGAAGCATCAATGCCTTTGATGGCATCATGAATGAACCCAACGAAATAGTTGTTCTCGACGATAAAAAAGTAGGGGGTATACATATCCGGGGAGGTACGATCATAGGAACAACCAACAAAGGAGGCCCCTTTGCATGGCCCATTAAAAACCCCGATGGAACATGGGGCAGTGCCGACCGGTCTGATGAAATGCTTCGCAGATTGCAGTATCTCGGGGTAGAAGCCGTGATCAACATTGGTGGCGACGGTTCCCAATCCATCTCTCAGCAACTTTATAAAAAAGGACTCAACATCATCGGTGTTCCCAAAACCATCGACAATGACCTTTCGGCAACTGATTTTACTTTCGGTTTTCAAACAGCCGTGCAGGAAGCTACCACAGCCGTGGACAAACTGGTTACCACCGCTGCCAGTCACAACAGGGTGCTGATCCTGGAGGTCATGGGTCGTTATGCAGGATGGATCGCTTTGCACTCCGCCGTAGCGGGTGGTGCACATGTGTGCCTTATCCCTGAAATCGAATACGACATCCCAAAAGTTGTGGAACGTATTTACCAGCGGTTTAACAAAGGGCGGGGCTTTGCCATTATTGTGGTTGCCGAAGGAGCAAAACCCAAAGAGGGTCAAATGATTTACGAAGAAAGTACAGAAACCGGTTATAAAGATGTAAGACTGGGTGGTATTGCCACGCAACTGATGCGGGAACTCAAAGAAGGTGGGCTGGAAGCCGATATGCGCGAAACAGTTCTCGGACACCTGCAAAGAGGCGGTACTCCTATTGCTTATGACAGGGTTCTGGCAACACAATTCGGCGTAAAAGCTTTTGAAATGGTGCTCGAAGGACGCTTCGGTGAAATGGTGGCTTACAGACACCCCAACATTGTTTCTGTTCCATTTAAAGAAGCCATTTCCCAGTACAATTTTGTAGATCCCAAATCAGACCTGGTGAAAGCCGCCAGAGGTGTTGGCATCTGCATGGGAGACTGATACCAGACCTGAATCTTTTGAATTTCTGTAGTTACTGTTATTCAAGAGACCTAAGATTTTATTTTCAAAAACTGCAACATTCACCTAAATGTTGCAGTTTTTTTTGATCTGCTGCAAATCATCACAAACATCCTGTAAGAAAAAAGGATATATGCAAACAAAAAAGATAACACACAGCAAAACAGCATTGACCTCCTTGAAAAAGAAAAATTTTGTTCACTGCATCAGTAGTACAAACCCCCTTTGATCTGCACAATATAACCCTTTTTTAATATCGGTCTGCCGGAAGAATGTTAGCATCTTTTTGTAGGATCATAAAG
>CAYMLS010000366.1:0-4016 GCA_964390665.1 uncultured Bacteroidales bacterium
CTGAAAAGTAATTCGTAACAGTTAAAACAAATGAGGAATCACACTGAAATGAGGAGTCACATTGAAAGAAAAAAATAAAATTATGATACAGGAAATTTTCCCTTAAAGCATTAAAAATAAAAAGATAATCCAGAAAACAACAACAATTTATGAATAAAGACAAGACAACCCAAAACATTTTTCATGTTATCAGCAATACTCATTGGGACAGGGAGTGGCGCTTCCCTTTTCAACGCAACCGGCAAATGCTGACAGACATGATCGACAAAGTACTGGAAATTCTGGAGACAGAGCCCGAATACAGGGCCTTTCATCTTGACAGTCAAAGCATTGTGCTTAAAGATTATCTTGAAATCAAACCCCATAAGAAAGATCAGGTCGTTGAACTTACCCGTCAGAACCGGCTCCTGCATGGACCATGGTACATTTTGCCGGAGGAGTTTCAGGTGGGAGGAGAAAACCTGGTACGCAATTTATTGTTGGGTCATCGAGTAAGCCGGCAACATGGCGGTGTATCCAAAATCGGATATTCACCCTTTTCATGGGGACAGATATCCCAGTTACCTCAAATTTACCGGCAGTTCAATATTCATCTGATCATGTTTTACAGGGGCGTTAACTCCCTCGACAGTCCGAAAGCAGAGTTCTTGTGGGAAGGAGCCGACAAAACCCGCATGATCTCCTCGCGCTTCAGCACCATGCCCCGCTACAACTTTTATTTTTACATTTATCGCCCGGTAGTGCATAATGAAGGTTTTTACGATGTTGAATACCCATGGCAAAAAGGTACTACTCCCTTTCATTTTGCTGATGCACAGCAACAGGATGAAGATTATTTTATCATCTCACCCCACAGTAGTTATTACCCCGAAAATATTGAACCCCAGGTTCAAAAGATCATAGAAGACCAGGCAGATGATTTTACCACCCCCCACAAAATTTGGATGGAAGGACATGACAGTTCGGGGCCAAACCGACAAACCGTTGATATACTGAATGATATACGTAAAAAAATACCCGGCATCAACGTTCGCCACTCCACCCTTGAAGAATATGCCGAAATGATCGCAAAGGATGTGGAACCGGAAAACCTGAAACTGGTAAAAGGAGAAAGAAGAAGTTCGCAAAATGATAACCGTTGCGGAAACCTTTTCGGATACACCACTTCGGCAAGAATGTACCTGAAACAGGCCAATTTCGATGCGGAAAGATGGATACAATACTACGCCGAACCTTTCAACATATTTTCTTCTATGCTCGGTCGCGATATCAAAGATACCTACCCGGAGACAACGTGGGAACTAATTATTCAGAATTCGGCACATGACTCCATTGGAGGTTGCTCTCTCGACCGCATACATGAAGATATGATGATGCGTTACAAGCATGCCGTTGAAATCTCGAAAGGCGTTTTTGAAAGAGCTGCAAAATACATGCTTGGTCAGCTCAGCACCCATAAATTCAGTACTCATCAAACCAACGGCATATTCTTAACTGGCATAAATCCCACAAATTACAACACCAACGGATCTTTTGAAGTATTTGTTGACATACCGGCAGAGCTTGATAAGGGCGATTTTGAAATTGAAACCAGTGAAGGAGAAAAACTCAGGAAATCCATTCTTTGGAGAAAAAGCCACCAACCGGTGCTCGAACAGATGATCAACCGTCCGATGTTTTTCAACATGATCAGATACCATGCATATTTAAGTGTGCAAGACATACCGGCTTTTGGACTGAAAACACTGCAGATAATACCCAAAAAGGAAGAAAAAGAAAAGTCTGCATCCGGTTTTGCTGAAAACCAAATGGAAAACCAGTTTTTGAAAATCGAGGTCAATGAAGATGGTTCATTGAACATGCTGGATAAAAACAGCAATACCCATTATAAAAACATTGCCTGGTTTGAAGACCATGGAGAAGCCGGGCATGCATGGGTTTTAAAAAGAACAGATCCTACTGTCACAACCATCGGATCAAAAGCAAAGATCACCAAAACATACCAGACAGAACTTTTTCAGCAGATCAGCATAACGCATACGCTTATACTGCCCAAAAACCTGCAAACCAGGACAGAAAATACAGGAGAAACGGTTGAAAACACCCTGATCATGAAAGTATCCTTGGCCAAAGACCAAAAATATGCAGAAATAAATGTAGAAATCGATAATCAGGCAGAAAGTCATCGACTCCGGCTCATGGTGCCAACTCATCTGAGAGCTACCCATTCCTGGGGAGAAGGACAATTTGACGTGGTCAAACGATCACTCGAAAGACCTGATACCAGCGACTGGATCGAGCAACCCATGTATGATTTCCCAATGCATCATTTTGCTGATGTGAGTGATGAAAACAAGGGCATTGCGTTACTCAGCGACGGACTAAAGGAATATGAAGTATTACCTGATCCGGAAAAAACACTTGCCATAACTTTATTCCGTACTTTTGAATACAAGATCAATCCATCGGCCCCGCAAGATTATTCTCACGAAAAAGGGTCACAAATGCTGGGAAGATCGCGCTACCGTATGGCACTTTATCCACATACAGGAAATTGGGAAGAAGGCGAAGTTTACAAGCAATCATGGCAGTTCAACTACCCCGTAAGATGGGTACAAACAGGAAAACTGAACGGTTCCCTGGGCCATACGGCACAATTCATGAAAATAAAACCTGAAAAACTGGTTTTCAGCACCCTGAAAAAACCTGAAAACGACAACGACAACTCCATGATACTTCGTATTTTCAATCCCACCGGGAAAATTCTGGAAGGAAACGTGGAATTGCTAACCCCTCTCTTAAAGGCAGAGAAAGTAAATTTGGAAGAAATTCCCATGAAAGAAGATCTTCAATTAGATAAGAATAGTTTTAGTGTGAAACTTTCACCCAAAGAGATCGGTAGTTATTACATTACATTTAAACCTGAAACTACCTTCAATGGTTAGCAAAAAAGGTAAGTTTCCTGCAGTCACTAAACAAATACAAGTTATCAGAATTTAAAAGAAAAAAAATAAAAGGAAAAACAAAAAAGGCGACATGATGAAGAAGAATCCTTACGGACATTTTACAGAAGATTTCAGAGAATTTGTTATCACAGACCCACGCACTCCACGACCTTGGTTCAATTACATGTGGAATGAGCACTACGGAGGTTTGGTATCACATACAGGGGGAGGATTTTCATTTTTGGAAACCCCACGCGACAACCGCATTTCGCGCATGAGATACAACTGCCTGCCGTGGGACCGGCCAGGCAGATACATCCTCGTAAAAGATACCGACAGCGGTGAATACTGGTCGTTGAGCTGGGCACCCACCATCGACAGAAAATATGAAAATTATGAAGCACGCATGGGACAGGGATACACCACCATACACACCCAATATGCCGGTATTCGTGCAGAACTTACCTATTTTGTACCACGGAATACCAATTGCGAAATATGGAAAGTAAAACTACACAATACAACCAGTCGAAAAAGAAACCTTGAGGTGTATGCTTTTCAGGAACTCATGATGGGCAATGCCCTCAACGACATCATCAACCAACCCAACGACAAGCATTTTTCCGACGTAAAATTCAACAAGGAACAACAAACCCTTGAAGCAACCCGGCGCTATTGGGTGCTGCAACAAAAATCCGCATCAGTGGAACAACCCAACTTCGACTGGAAGTACAACCTCTTGTTTACGATCAACCTCCCGGTCAAAGGATTTGACAGCAGCTTAGACAAGTTCATCGGCAAATGGCGATCAGAAGCCAATCCGGTGGCAATAGAAACAGGAAAAATGCAAAACACGGAGATCACAGCAGGCGATCCTGTGGCCGCACTTCAATCAGCGGTAACCCTCGAAAAAGAAGACACAATCGATTTTTCTGTTTTCATGGGGATTGAAGATAAGGACGTAAAAGACCCGTATGAATCGCTCAGGGTTAATGATTTTAAGGATAATTCATTCACAGAGAAAGAATTAAGTAAAGTGAAAACATACTGGGATGACTATTTCTCACATTT
>CAYMLS010000366.1:4026-5091 GCA_964390665.1 uncultured Bacteroidales bacterium
TTAAAGCGCAAACACCAGATGCATCCTTCAACCTGATGCTCAGCATCTGGAACCCTTACCAGTCGGCAGTTACCTTTGATATGGCACGCAACTCCGGATATTACCACGGCGGATTGCTCTTTGGAACCGGCATGCGCGATCAGTTTCAGGATATCCTGGGAATGGTTCTTGTTGATCCGGGCAAAGTCAGAGAAAGATTGCTCAATGCTTTGCAATACCAGTTTGCCGACGGTTCTACCCTGCACAATTTTTTCAAGATCACCAACCATGGTGAGCGCACACACCATTCCGACACACCGCTGTGGATACCCTTTGGTTTGGTGGAATACCTCAACGAAACAAATGACATGACGATCCTTGAAGAAAAAGTTGGATTTTATGATCAGGGAGAAGCAAACGTTTACGATCATATGCTGAGGGCACTGGACTTTGCCATCGGAGACTGCACAGAAAGAGGATTACCCAAAATCAGAAAAGGAGACTGGAACGACACACTCGACCACATCGGTCCCAAAGGAAAGGGTGAAACCATTTGGGGTGCCTTTTTCCTCTGTTACGTGCTCGATAAAACATTTGAATTACTCGAAGAAAAAAACGATCATGAGACGCTGACACGGTGGAAAAAATCCTACGACCACATATCATCTGTCATCAATGATATTGCCTGGGACGGAAAGTGGTATGTCCGGGCATTTCGCGACAATGGCGATGTGGTAGGATCAGATACCAAAGACCAGGGCAAGATCTTTCTGAACACCCAGTCGTGGTCAGTGATATCAAAAGTGGCTACAAAAGAAAGAGCCGACCAGGCACTCAAAAGCAGCATTGCGCATCTGGAAAATAAAACAGGAATGCAAATTTGCTGGCCCCCTTACCGAGAGGTTGAAGACAACATTGGACTAATTTCCAGGTGTGTACCCGGAAAAAAAGAAAACGGAGCTGTTTTCAACCATGCCTCTTCATGGTTTGTACTGGCATCCATTATGAACGGTAATATTGAAGATGCTTTCCGTATCTATCATAAGATGCTCCCCGTCAACTCCTCCCAAAAAGTTGGAATCGACC
>CAYMLS010000367.1:0-5065 GCA_964390665.1 uncultured Bacteroidales bacterium
CCGGGGTCTTTCTTCTCAATGTGAAATTGCATGAAAAAGATTTAATGAAAAAATTGTTCAAAGATAGTCCATATTCTGGTAGAATAGCTAATTTTGCATCTTTCAAAATAAGCACATCACAACATGGCAAATATCCTGGAATTTTCCACTACACCGGAATGGATTAGTTTTTATGCATTTGCAATTACTGCTATCATCCTGATTTTTTATTACGGGATTTTTATCAGCAGGATGGCTTTTGCCCGTGTGAAGCATAGTAGCAATAAGGAATTAATTCATCCTCATCCGGTCTCAGTAGTTATATGCGCCAAAAATGAATACCAGAACCTTAAAAACAATATCCCCAAACTTTTGGAACAGGATTATCCTGATTATGAAGTCATACTTGTGAATGACTTTTCGCAGGATGACAGCTACTACCTGTTGAAATCTTATCAGGAAAAATATCAAAACTTCAGGGTGATCAATCTGCGGGAAAATGTAAATTTCTTTGAAGGCAAAAAACTGGCCCTAGCCCTGGGCATTAAATCTGCAAAACATAACACCATTTTACTTACCGATGCCGATTGTGAACCCTCCGGAAATGATTGGATAAGATCGATGAGCAATTGTTTTAAAGAAAAAACGGAGATTGTTCTGGGATATGGTGGGTATAAGAAATATCCGGGATTTCTCAACATGCTTATCAGATATGATACGGTTTTTATCGCCATGCAATTTATGGGCTTTGCCAAAGCGGGTTTACCTTATATGGGTGTTGGGCGAAACCTTGCCTATAAAAAGGACCTTTTCTTTCGTTCGGGTGGATTTGCCTCTCACTACAAGATCAATTCGGGCGACGACGATCTGTTTATAAACCAGGTGGCACGAAAAAACAATACAGAAATTTGTTTACACCCCAATAGTTTTACTTTTTCTGAACCCGAAAAAAAATTCCCGAACTGGTTTAAACAGAAAAAAAGGCATCTTTCAACGGGTTCATATTACAGATTGTCGCATAAACTATTGTTAGGCACCTTTGCGGTGTCCAATATTTTATTTTACATATCTTTTGCCGCATATTTGTATTTTCAACAAACCTCTTTAACTTTATACCTTGCTCTGGGTTTATTTTTATTGAAAACGATTTTTTTAATGTTGGTAAGCTTTGGTGCAGGTAAAAGGTTGGGTGAAAAAAAAATTTTTTGGGTTAGCCCGCTTTTCGACATTACTTTTGCATTCTTAAACCCAGTGTTTGCTGTTTCGAATTTGTTTTACAAAAAGAATAAATGGAAGTAAATCCCAATTTAACTGAAAAAGCACAAAGAGATTTTGAATTGGTCAGACAAGCCGTTGAGGAAGGTAATCAACTCGCTTTTACTGAGTTGATGGGTCTTTATCGTGATACCATTTATTTTATGCTTGTAAAAATGACCGGCAACGTTGATGATGCCGAAGATCTTACCCTTGAAGCATTTGGCAAAGCTTTTAAAAACCTCTCCCAATATACTCCCGATTATGCCTTCAGCACATGGCTCTTTAAAATTGCCTCCAACAATTGCATTGACTTTATGCGCAAGAAAAAGAAGAATGTTCTTGCCAATGATAATTACGACGATGTGAACGACTCTTATCAGATAAAAACCATTGCATCCCATGGTTTAGACCCGGAAGAAAAACTAATCAAGTCGCAGAAAGCAGATCTGATGCGAAAAGTTGTGGAAAAATTGAAACCCAGATACAAAAAACTTATTCAACTCCGGTATTTTGATGAATATTCGTATGAAGAGATCTGTGTTGAACTGGATTTACCACTTGGTACCGTAAAAGCTCAACTTTTCAGAGCACGCGAATTTCTTTTCAACATTTTAAAAGATTCGCAGGAAAAATTTTGAAGTATATTCACCATTCCAACGAAAACAAACCCTGAACATTTATTTTTTACTGCTATCCGGCGTAATTCTTATAAATAGTCCGGGTGATTCTGTAAGCGCATAAATAAAACCATCCGGCGCCTGTCTTACATCCCTGAAACGGGCAAACCCCTCCAATAGTTTTTCTGTCCCTTCAACATTTTCTCCATCCAGCTGAACCCTTTGTATATGCTGCCCGGCCAAAGCACCTACCAACAAATCACCATTCCATTGCGGATATTTATCACTGGTTACGATACCCAGTCCGCAGGGTGCTATGGAGGGTGTCCAGTGCAATACAGGATCCACCATACCTGGGAGCGTAGTATCTCTTGATATGATCGTTCCACTGTAGTTTCTCCCAAAAGTGGCAAGAGGCCATCCATAATTTTCACCTTTTTGCTCTATATTGATCTCATCTCCTCCTTTAGGCCCATGCTCGTGTGTCCAGATCTCCCCTGTTTCAGGATGAATGATCATTCCCTGGATATTACGATGACCATAAGTCCATATTTCAGGTCTTGCGTCGGGTTCATCCAAAAACGGGTTATCATCCGGGATTGTTCCATCATCATTGATTCTGTTTACCTTGCCATTGTTATTCGTTAAATCCTGTGCATTTTCTTTGGTACCACGATCGCCGATCGTAAAATAGAGATGATTCTCCTCATCAAATACGATCCGGCATCCGAAATGAGCACCACTGGATGAATAAGGCATACCCTGGAAAAGATTTTCAAAGTCTACCAAACGATTCCCTTCTAATCTCGCTCTTGAGATCGCTGTATTGCCACCTCCTGGTCCGGGAGCAGAATACCCCAAATATATCCACTGATTTTCTTCATATTGCGGATGAAGAACTACTTCCATCAGTCCTCCCTGCCCGTGCGCCCAGATCTCGGGCAATCCGGAAACCGGCTCTTCCTGCAATACGCCATTCTGCCATATTCTCAACCGGCCCGGACGTTCAGCTATTAAAACTCTCGAATCGGGCAAAAATGCCATTCCCCAAGGGTTTTTAAGATCGGTGGCAAGTGTATCTATGGTAAATGTCAGATCGCTGGTAAGTACAGGATAATCATTACTTTCCTGCCCGGAATCGCAACTACTGAAAAGAAAAACAAACAAAATTATTTTTGGTAGTAATAAAAGAGAAGTCATAAGATTTGGTATTTATTTTTAAAAATCAGGATTATATTGCATAAGAAACGCGTGAAAATCGAAAAATAACAGGTGCCAGGCAGAAGAATCATGGGATCAAAAAAACTTTTTACTGGCATTTAATCTGTCTGTTTGCAGGATGTAATTGTGAAAAACAGATTTTTTTATGCATAAGCACCTTGAAGTAAACAACCATCTCAAAAGAATGTTTTAGTATTATAAATAATGATTTTGTAAAAACTGAGACCACTCCGAAAACCCGTTTTCGGAAATTATTGAATATATCTTCAGATTAATTATCTGAATATGAAACATTAAATTCAGTGTCCATTCGTGTAATTGACTCTGTCGAGCTTCGCTCCGGTTTGTGGATAATATACTTTATTATAGTGGGCTCAAAAAAAAGAGAAGAATCCATTTACTTACCTTTAAAAAAACGTCCTTTTTTGTGTCTTAGGTAGTGATTGCAAAAAAATGCACCAAAAAACAAGTCCTGTGCCTACTTGCCAAAAACTTCATGGCACTAATATTGATACACACGCGGATGATGATTATCTCACCCCGGAAAAGGTTGCGCATGACAGACATTTTTGGCGGGCGCTTATTTCGTAAAATTGACGGGGCAGGATTCTAACCATTTAAAATCAAATTATAAACAACAGAAATAAAACAAATATTCCAAAAAGAAATGGTACTTTTGCCTGTTTTTTGCGAATATAGTGAGGTTCAAAAAAAAGTAAACTCCGGGAGATTGAATAGATCCGCCGGACACTTTTTAACAAACAAGAGGAATATCATGAAAATAGAAAGAAATTTTGACCTGTTAGAAAGGTTTGCCCAAAACCCCGGTACCATTGGAACATTTAAACTGGCAGGCAAGGAAAATGGTACCTGGAGGGAATATGACCATAAAGAGTACACACAGATTGTAAGAAATGTTAGTCTGGGGCTTCTTTCCATGGGTTTTCAACCCGGAGATAAAATTTGCACCATTACCAACAACCGCCCGGAATGGAACTTTATAGAAATGGGTGCTGCCCAGGCAGGAATGATTCATGTTCCTGTGCACCCTACCCTTTCTGAAGAAGAACTTACCTACATTATCAATCATTCCGAATCGTCGCTCGTCATTGTTTCAGATGCAGCACTTTATGCAAAGATGCTTGCCATAGCACCCAAACTGCAAAAGCAACCCGGTGTCATGACTTTTAACAAAGTGAAGGGCGCTGATCACTGGAGCGAAATAACTATTGAGGGGCAGCAAAATGCAGTGAAGTATTACGATCAGATGATGGATATCCGTGAAAGGATAAACACCGAGGATCTGCTGACCATCATTTATACCTCTGGTACTACCGGGGTACCCAAAGGTGTTATGTTATCGCACAAAAACCTCATGAGCAATGCAATTTCCACTGCTGAAATACAGCATCTGAAACATGGAGACAGGGCGCTTAGTTTTCTTCCATTGTCGCACGTGTTTGAGCATATGGTAAACTACCAATACCATTATTTGGGTGTAAGTGTTTATTATGCCGAAAGCATCAACACCATTGCCAGAGATATCAATGAACTGCAAGTAGAAGGTTTTATTGCGGTTCCCAGACTATTGGAATCTATTTTTGACAAGATCATACAAAAAGCAAGAAAATTAAGTTCCATCAAACGCTATATTTTCTTCCAGTCTATTAAACTGGCCCAAAACTATGAACCCTTCCAAAAACAATCACTTTGGTTTCGCCTGCGACATAAACTAGCCGATAAATTCGTTTTCAGCCAGTGGCGCGAGGCACTAAGTAAAAATATTACTTTTATAGGATGTGGTGGTTCAGCACTACAACCCCGGCTTACCCGAATTTTCTGGGCTGCCGGATTACCCGTTTTTGAAGGGTATGGACTTACGGAAACATCACCCGTGGTCGCCGTGAATTATTCCAAACCAGGAAAAGTAGAATCTGGTTCGGTAGGTCCTGTTTTGAAAGATGTGAAGGTAAAAATTGCCGATGATGGTG
>CAYMLS010000368.1:0-5060 GCA_964390665.1 uncultured Bacteroidales bacterium
TGATTCAAAAACGAGAATAACGCAGTATTTGGCGTTTTCTTGCAAAGACTAGCTATAGGAAAATTATTGATTTTAATGATCATTATGAAAGACCTCATCAAAAAATACCGGCAACAAATGGACGGATATTCTGAAAACGCCCCCGAAGGTGTTTGGGAGAATATTGCCGATCAGCTTGATGTGGATGAGGTATGGGATAACATTGCTAATGAGTTGGAAGCAAGCAGGAAAACACCTGTTTTTCCGCTCTGGTGGAAAAGGGCAGCTATGATCGCCGGGATAATGATAACCATTCCACTGGGGTATGTTTTGTTCAATTTCAACCTTTCCAATAACCAGGTGGCAGAGCAATCTGCCAATACAGAAAGCAATGCTGTTGAAAACCTGCAACAAGAGCCTCTTATTGGCGAAAACCCTCAAGACCCACAGAACAATAATACAACAGAAAACCGCACTGAAAATACCTTACTGGTTGAACAAGGGCAGGAACAAAAAGACATCCTGCCCGGCAGACCTGTTGAAAAAGAAAACAATGATCTGCTTGCCACCAGATCTGGTAATACCGGTCTGCTTGCAGATAATACCATAAACCGGTCGGTCGCTGACATCTACATCCCATTAAAAGATTCTCCGGAAAATAATATTCACCCTGTTTTTCCGCATCTCAATGAAGATATCGCACTTTACACTGCTGAGGAATTTCTCATTTCTCCCGGCGATCCCTCTCAAACCTCTTCTTTTGCTTTGGGTTTTTCTTCTGCCATTAAAAACACCTGGCTTTTCAATCGTGAAACTTTTGAAGGACTGGACCGCCTCAATCACAACAGGGCTGGTATAAAGATCTACCCCGATCTTGGTATCGCCCTGCGGTATTTTCATAATGCCCGGTGGAGTTTTGAGTCCGATCTTTTCCTTTCATCTGCCACGGGTCAGAATTACCAGCAATACATCAACGGGAAGTATACAGAAAGAAATATTTCTCTCCGGTATTTTCAGGGTGAGATCCTGGCAGGTTATGCCTCCGGTGTCAGGTACCGGGCGGGTTCGCAACCGTTGCAATTGAAAACGGTTGGTGGATTTTATATCTCGCGACTGAATTCTGCAACCGAGATCATCAACGGTTTGGAGTCTGATATTGCTTCACACTATCAGAATATGGATGCAGGATTGGTTCTGGGGCAGCATATAGACTGGCAAATCAGCAACCGGTTGAGCATTTCTCCCGGATTTAGAATAAAATGGGGACTATCTGACATATACCGCAACACCGGTGCAACCAATGCTTTTTCTAATACGACGCATAACCGAAGCTTCGAATTCAGACTAAATTTCTATTATCACCTGCAAAAGTAATCTTTTTTACTGCATCAATGTGTTGTCTCATAGGTATATGCATGTATGCAGATAATTAATTAAAAAAAATTTGTTCCCCTTCCAACCTTCTGCTTTTTCCCTTCGTCTTTAGTGTAAAGAATTTCATTTTTAAGATTTTTGAGTCCGGAATCAGAAACCAATAACTCGTTCTTTTTTTAATCAAATACAAACAATGAATCGGGCACTGACCATACTTGTTTTTAAATCCATTTAATGGATGTTCTTTCAATAAAAAAAGTATTGATGTGCTCAGGTGATAATCCAAAAAATTGAAACTTATGAAAAGAATATCATTTTTAATTTTAGTCCCCGTTCTCGCTTTCCTTTTTTCTTCATGCGAAAAAGATCTTGAATTTACCGAAACCCCGGTAAACGAATCCTTCACTGAAAACACACCCGTGCAGCTTGTGCTTCAGTCTTTGCTGAATTTACCCAAGTCGGGCAGCATCGACCAGGTGAATATCGATCAGTTTCTGATCAATATTGATGAAATCGAATTTGATATGGAGGATGACATCCAGTCCCAAAAATTTGAAGACGATGATTTTTCTGTTTACGGACCTTTCCTGATCAACCTGATGTCGCCTGATGCACTCAGTGGTATCGATATTGCCCTGAATGATTTACCCAGTGGGCGATATGATGAAATTGAAGTTGATATAGATGTTAGTTACGACCAGTCTGTGTCTGAAATTTACCAAAGATCCGTTTACATTACTGGTACGATCAACCAAACGCCCTTTGTGTTTGCATACGACGATGATTTTGATTTTGAAATACCTCTGGATGATGACCAGATTCTCGATCTTTCCGGCAAGGAATTAATGCTCCTGATAGAATTTAATTTGCCACTCATATTCAATGCTTTTGCCAGTTCCGGTCTGTTGAATGCTGCCGATGGAAATGGAAACGGCATCATAGAGATATGGGAAGACGATCCTGATGGAAATGATGACTTTGTGGATGAGATCATTGACGCTATGGAAGACGCTTTTGATATTGATGATAATGGATATGATGACGACGATAATCATGGGAATGACAATGGTTACAATGATGATGATGATTCTGGTGATGATAACGGATCCGGAGATAATGATGATGGGAATAACGATGATGACGATACCGGAGACGATACCGGAAATAATGATGATAGCAGTGATGATAACGGATCAGAAGGCAATGATGATGGAAATAATGATGATGACGATGACAACGACGACGATGATGATGATGACGATGATGATGATGACGATGACGATGATGATGACGATGACGATGATGACGACGATGATAAATAACCAATTAAATCCTTTATTGTATAACCTTAAATTTTAAAAAGATGATGCTAAACAATTTGAAGAAAATAAAACTATTACCAGTATTGATCTTCTCTATGGTCATGGCACTGGTTTCCTGTGAGGATGCTGATGTACCTTCCGGTGAAAAAACTCCCGTAAAAATGGTTATCCGAACCAATACTATGTTACCCAAGGCAGGTATGGTCGAGTCATTGCAGATCGATCGCTTCCTGATCAATATTGATGAAATTGAATTTGATCTGGATGATGATTACAACGGAAATTTTGATGATGATGACATTACCATCTACGGTCCATTTCTGGTGGATCTGATGAATGCTCAGGATGGTATCACCATCGCCAGCGATCAGATACCCAATGCAGTGTACGATGAGATTGAAGTGGATGTGGATGTCAGCAGAGATTCTAATGAACCGATGATCACCAACCGTTCGGTCTATATTTCTGGTACCATGAATCAGGTTCCTTTTACTTTCTGGTACGATGAAGATTTTGATTTTGAAATTGAACTACCCGAAAGTCAGGAGATGACCTTTACGGGTGAATCTGTAACCGTGATGATCGAAATGCAACTGCCTGCCTTGCTTCAGACTCTTGGCAGCAGCCTGGCAGGTGCGCAGGACGGAAATGGTGATGGTACCATTGAAATATCTCCCGTTGATCAGGATGGAAATAATGACCTGCCCGAGGATATCATGGATGATATTGAAGATGCTCTGGAAGTAGAATATGACGACGATGATGATGACGACGATGATGATGACTATGATGATGACGACAACGATGATGACGACGACGACGATGACAAATAATTTCCCCTGAATCTTTTTTTAGTGTTACACATTTATTGGGCGCCGGCAACAGCAATGTATTGCCGGCGCTTTTTTGATCTTGACTAATGCGGCAGTTCTAATCCCTGAAAAAACGAACATCCTCCAGCCAATCCTGATCTTTCTCACCCTCCACTATGGCCACTCTGAATCCCAGGTCGGGTTGCCTGTTGCCATGGCGTTGTTGCTTGCGCAATCCAAAATCAAGACTGTGGGGCATGCTCGACCAGGCACCACCCCTTGCTATGGGGTAAGAAATGATCAACCGCCTTCCCAAACTATCTGTTACATATGCCCGTGCATTGCCCGGAGAGGAGGTCCATTCCATGACGCCTCCCAGCAATCCTTTGTATCCTGCCTGATTGGGAAGGGTACTGTCTACTGATCTTGCCCCGGGTACCTCTTCTGAAAACATGGCATGCACAGCACCAACATTGGCCGGTGGATTGCTTCCGCTAAAATAGTAACCGGCATACAACCACTCTGCTTCCGAGGGTAGTTTTATCTGCACCTGATCATACTTTTTGTCCAACTGATTCAAACCTTCCACAATCCTCAAATAATCAATCATTGCCACCGGGTTTTTTAGTTTATCTTCAGGAATGGTATCATGCTTTTTCCCTGTAATTGCCATCCATTGCTCATGGGTTGTCTCGGTTTCTGCCAGCCAGAATCCATTTTCTATTTGTATTCTCTTTACCATCGGTTCATCTTTTGAATTTCGGTAAAAAAGGTGGGTGGGGAGATCCCACGTGCCCGGATCAACACGGCGAAAACGCATGGATATGCCAGGGGCAGGTTCCAGGGATATCCATTTACCATAAATATCCACACCTCCATCATCAGCCCATTCGGGTAACCTGAATTTTGCAGGAGCTGTGATCCTTTTGATGGCGTCCTGCGATCGCTGATCGCCTGTTTGCTCAAGAATCTCAATTGCAGCGTTTTTTTTGCCTTCATACAAAAGGGTATTTGCTTTGTGC
This sequence comes from uncultured Bacteroidales bacterium, assembly GCA_964390665.1. GTDB lineage: Bacteria > Bacteroidota > Bacteroidia > Bacteroidales > UBA7960 > SKVR01. The sequence continues at coordinate 4,510 of CAYMLS010000368.1, forward strand.
AGAGCGGAAAAAAATGCTGTTTCTTTTTCCGGGGAACCTACTGCATTGTGCGCCATCAACAGCAGATCATCATCCTCCAAACCAAGGGAAAAAGCATTGCGTGCCGAGGTTTCGGCGCGATACCATTCGCCGCGTTGCAGGAAGGTGTTTGCGGCAGTTGCTTCTGCCAGGGCGAGTTTGCTGCGGGCCTGTTTCAGCAGCATTTGTTCTTCCTTACTCCAGTCATTTGCTTCCACATGCCACATGAGTGAGCCGTCCTGAAGGATCATCCATTCCCCGGGTGGCAGGTCATAACCTCCGTTTGAGGTTTTTGCATTTACCAGCACTTCCATCGCGGCCAAAGGTTCACCGATCTGCAGCAGCCGGAAAGCCGTTTCCAGCGGGTCTCTTTTTTTTGTCTCGGTTTTTTCAGTTTTTGCATGTTGCTTAAAAAAGGCAGTAAATGGTTCCAGGGGGCCCACTTCATTATGTCCGCCTGGTTTTATGTCGAGGGTGGCTTCAATGCCCAGTGCGTTCCAAACTTCCACGGCGCGTTTGGCATCCGAATGATC
>CAYMLS010000369.1:0-5033 GCA_964390665.1 uncultured Bacteroidales bacterium
ATAATATCCATCAGAATTCTGAGAGTAGTGGTTTTTCCAGCGCCATTGGGACCCAAGAAGGCAAATATTTCACCTTTTTCGACAGAAAAGGAGACATCTTTTACAGCATGAACTGTTTTAAATTTTTTGTTGATGCTGTTAACTTCAAGAATTTTTGAGCTCATCAGAAGTTGTTTATCTTAATATATTAGATTCTTTTCCAAACCAGTTGGCACAAAAAACAACAGAAGCAGCGGCCAGACCGATAAGTGAAACAACCGTAACAAGATAGTGGGGCAGGTGGATCGTACCGGCAATGATCTCTTTGGTGGCAAGTGTAATGTTCACCACCGGAATAAGCGCAGTTACAAAAGTATATTCTATGCCAGGAATAAGTCCTATGGCAGCAGGAATAATAATGAGAAATGTGAGAGGGGTTAATATGCTTTGTGCTTCCTTAAAGCTTTTGGCATAGATCGTTAACGGTATCATCAATCCTGCAAAAAAGATGGTCAGGGGAATGAGCATCACCAGAAGGTAAACAACAAACCCCACAGAAAGGATACTCATGGCTACAGACATGATAAAATCGGGCAATCCGGCGGAAATTTGCAAACCAATGAACAATCCGACAATGGCAAGCATGGCAGAAACCAGGCCGGTAACGGCAATTACGGTCATCTTTCCTGTAAGGATCTCTATGCGTGAAACGGGCGTTGTAAGGAGTGTTTCCAGTGTTTTGCGCTCTTTCTCTCCGGTAAACAGGTCTATTGCCGGATACATGGCGCCGGTAAAACAAAAAATAATGAATAAATAAGGGAGGAAACCACCTGCAAGTTTTCCGAACATCTCTTGTCCGGTTGCCACATTGATGGTTTCTGTTTCAAAAGGTTCCAAAAAAGATTGTGGCAGGTCTGCGGTTTGCAGCCTTTCCTGAACAACTTCGGTTTTGTATTGCTCAAGCAGGTTTTCTATTCGGTCTTTACCGGTAATGCTTGCACCGGAAAAATAAAGGGAAATATTTGCCTGTTGCTGGTCGAGAAGGTTTTGTTCAAATCCGGAAGGGATAAAAAGTCCATACTGCAAACTGTCGTTTCTGATCAGATCGCGTAATTCTTCCTTGTTGTCCATAAAAACCAGTTCCATTCCTGATTGTCCTTCCAGAAAAGATTGCAACCGGGTAGAGGCAGGTTCGCTTACGAATCCGATTTTGATGGTTTTTTCCTGTTCACGCTCCATTACCGATGACTGTATGTTGTTCGTAATGGTGAATATCAGTGGAAAAACCAAAAGAGGTACCAGCACCATTACCATGAGTGTACGTTTATCGCGAAGCGTATCAAGGGTTTCTTTTTTGATGATCGTGATTATGTTCTTCATCTGTATTTCGTTTTTTTTGAATAAGTTACATTTGCAAACATTGCTTTCTTTTGTCTGTATCCTTTAGCAGGAAAAAATATTTTTGATCATCCCGGTAACTTTTATGTAAAAGAGTTTTGAAAGTTTGAAAATTTTCATGTTTATTTTGTTGGGATGTCAAATGGATGCATCAAAGCCGGGTCTGTCCATAGTGCAGAAACCGGACATTATCGAAGTACACTAAACAGTTTGTTTTTCTGCTTCGTTGACAATTCGGATGAATTCTTCAGTCAGGTTTTCTGTCTGCATGTTGATGCGGAAGTTTTCCATGGTATCATTAAAGAGTATTCGCCCATCATGAATGATCGCGAGGTCATCGCAAAGCAGATCTACTTCACTCATAATATGTGAGGAAAAAATAACCGTTTTGTTTTGGGTTTTGCAGTCTTTGATCAATTCAATGATATTTTTTGCCGTGATCACGTCGAGCCCGGAGGTCGGTTCATCAAAAACCACCACTTCAGGGTCATGGATCATGGTGCGGGTAATGCTTACCTTTTGTTTCATACCGGTTGATAGTTTTCCGATACGTTTGCTGGCAAAGCTGTGCATGTCGAGCAGGTCATACAACCGGTTTTTCCTTTCATTGAGGGTTTGCGTATCGATGCCATTGAGTTTACCAAAATAATTGATCAGCTCATCGGGGGTAAGTCTTTCATACAATCCGGTGGTTCCTGTAAGGAATCCCATTTTGGATCTCGCCTTGCCAGGGTTCTCCTTTACATCAACACCCCCTACTTTTACACTGCCTGAAGTGGCGGCCAGTATGGTTGCTATTATGCGGAGCGTGGTGGTTTTTCCTGCTCCGTTGGGTCCCAGCAAACTGAATATTCTTCCCGGTTGACAATGAAACGTTACCTCATGAAGTACTTTCAGTTTTGAACTGTTGATTCCCATTTCCTCTCTTTGTTTTTTGTTGAGTGGAAACTCCTTCACTAAATTGCTTACCTCTATCATAAAATATCTGTTTCTGTTGATTATAAATACGAATATGTGCCATAAGTCTTCAAAACAGTTGTTTTATTACATGAGGGATATTAAATAATTGTTAAATGATAAAAATAAGTTTCCTTATCAATCGAACATAAGGGTATAAGGTCTTTGTATCTGGGATTCCATTTGTTCCATAGATACCATGCCGTTGCTGCGCAGGTATTCTTTTCCTTCCAAAAAAAGTAAAATGCCGGGTACACTTAGCATCCTGAGTTGCCCTGCCAGTTCTCTGCTCTCCCCGGCTGCAACTCTCAATAGTTTTATATTGGGAAATTTATCGTTCATCAGGGATTCCACCTTCGGGTAAAGAAATTTACAAACTCCACAGGTATCGTTGTGAAAGTAAAGCATAAAAGCGGGATTGTCAGACTGTAGTTGTTCAAATTCTTTAATGGTCATGGTTGTAGAGTTGATTTTTTGTTTATCAAAGCTGTTTTACCGGTTGATATCCATTTGTAATTGGCTGGTATAGTCAAACATTTTCCTGCCTTACCTTATACAGGGCATTTCTGTCAACATCCTTTTTTGATCTTCCAGAGGTTTCAGGTGTGGGTGTTATTCATTCAAAAATAAAAATTATGGATTCAAACATGCAAAAATAAATCTATATTTTTATAATCTTACGTTCATGGCTATTTTAAACCATATCTTTTGATCCCCTGCAGAGTCGATTCTATAATCTATGCCAGTTTGTAACTCATTGCCATTTAAAAGTTGATATCCGAGCCAAAGAGCAAGTCTGTTTTCCAGTTCAACCTCATTGTTTTGTGTTGCCAGAATAAGTTCTTCTGAAGTTACTATAAAAAATTCACGTTGATCTATGGCCAGACCTTGCAAAGGAAATTCCACTGATAACCGGTACCGGATTCTGTATTGAGGAGATTCATCAGCATAGAAAGTCTGATCGGTACGCAAACGGTGCCCGAAAAGAATACCCTCGGGTCTTCTGCTGTAGGTAAGTTGTTGTATGCTTCGGTGATCAGGTACATTTTGAGGTTCCGTACCCAGCTGATATCCAAGTGCCACCCTCCAGAAAGGATTTAAACGGTAGTTGAAGAATAATTGAATATCAGTACCTTCATAGTTATATTTCCAGGAGTTATCCAGGTTTTCATCAAACGAGTAAAATGTATGAAAAGATTCTGTTTTAGTTGCCAGGCTCCATTGGTCATTTATTTTGTATCCCAGTGAAATTTCAGGAGCGGTTCCAATTCCGTTGCTTCTGGCATCAGAAAAAGAAAGAAAAAGTATGCCCACCATGATTGCTGGAGCGTGCAAAAAGAGTGGCAGTTTTTTAAGAATGTTATTTTTAATCATTGAAGGTATTATTTACTCGTTGGATCAAAAACGCATTGTTATGAAAATGTTTATTTTGGGTTAAGTAAATGTTAAGTCAAACTGGCGGCGCAAAGATAAAACATTGTGAGGAGAAATATACCCCACAAACCTGTTACTATAGCTTTTGAACGGAATTAATTCATGGGAAAAGATCAGTATTCTACATTGAAATTTTGTTGTAAAATAATCACTCTTTTTGACAGAAAGTACCCATCCTCATCAAAAAGACCTTCCCATAGTCTGTCTTCTGTTTCTGTTTTGCCTCTGTATTCTATTTCATATTTTAAAACAATATCCTTTTCTTTCAATTGCTCAAAATCTTCTAACATTCTGTTGATGATTAAACCCTGCAAATGATCTGAGGGCCCGGTATACTGCATTTGTATTTTCAAAATGTTATAATTTTGATATGTATCTTTGAAATAATCATTGATGTTTTCTCTTGTCTGCTGATCAATTTCTCTAAATTGTACTTTTTTTTCAACATCCATGATGATTCCGGTGGTGTCAAATTTAACACTGTATGCATGGCTACGGTATTTCAATTTTGCTTCAAAACTTTCTCCCTCGTTGGATATTTCATGGTACCATTTCACCCTTTTTGGTGATTCAAAGGTTTTTGAAATCCAGTTTACTGCCTTTTGATGAACATCGTTTTGCTTTACAGATTTTTCCCTTTCGATTTTCTCCTGAGCGATCAGGGGGAGAAAAAGGAGAAAAAATGCTGCAGTTACGATCACTTTACAACAATTGAGCATGTGTTGCTGATGTAAATGTTTTTTACAGGTAAAATATTGGAAATTAAATTTCTTGTTTTCTTTGATCTTACAGGACCTTGTCAATTTCGCCTGCAAGTTTCCGGTCTTTGTCAGTTATAATATCGCCCGCATCATGGGTTGATAGGCTGATATGAACTTTGTTGTAAACGTTGAAAATTTCAGGATGATGATTCATCTTTTCTGCCAGGATGGCCACTTTGGTTAAAAAAGCAAAGGCCTGAATGAAATTGTCAAATTCAAATTGACGTACGAGTTTGTTGTTTTCTTCTTTCCACATATGTTTTACGTTTTAATTTTGTTAATCAAACACGTACATATGAAAAAAGTTTGTTATCCATAAAAAAAATCGCATGCTGTTGGCATGCGATTTTTGGGGATTTGTATCTTCATTTATGATCTGTGCCGGATAAAGAAAGCGTCAGGTGCAAGGCAAGTCCAACGCAGCAATTGGCGTTTTCTTGCAAGCACTATTTAGTGTCAGCAAGAAAACTCCTACTTTTTGTGTCTTTGATAAGAAATCGTCAA
>CAYMLS010000370.1:0-5017 GCA_964390665.1 uncultured Bacteroidales bacterium
TCAGACTGTTAGCGAGCTCCATCTGACCTATTTAATCAAATTATAAACAGATGAATAACCAGTTCTCCATTCTTTTTCTTCACTGCTTACGAGGCTGTTTTTTATTGTTTTTCACTTCTTTTTTTCTGAATGCTTATTCCTCTTCGTTGGATATTGAAAAAGATCTACGCCTTTTGCGTGCCGTTTTTGAGGACAGATCCAGTCAGGTGGAGGTATTGATTCAGGAAGGTGCAGACCCCGATATAGCGGATTATTACGGTATTTCGGCACTCATGTACAGCATACAGAATGAGAATGACACCATTATGAACATTTTGTTGCGCAATGGTGCCAATGTGGATACCACGGACTACCAGGGGATGAATGCTTTGATGTATGCCCTGATTTCAAAAAATGATACACTCATTTATCCTCTGATTGAAAGGACAACAAAGATGAATCATCAGGATACCATGGGCAATACGGCTATGATATACGCTGCCTATACAGACGACACTGATATTGCCAATGCACTTTATTCCCAGGGGGCAAACATCAATGTTCAAAATCAGAAAGGAATCAGTCCCTTGATGATCGCCGCATCTTTTGGCAATTTTTACATGACCGACTTTTTGCTCTTTTATGGGGCCGATGTCGACACCAGGGCCAGGGATGGATCCTCAGCACTTCATCTGGCAGCATGGTATGGGCAGGAGGAAATTGCCGGTTTGCTTCTCGATGAAGGTGCTGATCTGGAAGCAGAAGATAAATCGGGCAATACCCCTTTTATGTATGCTGTTTTGGTTGATGATGTAGTGATGGCATGGTATCTGGCAGAAAGCGGTGCCAGTCTTACCCATGTGAACAGAAACGGGTTTTCGCCTCTGCGCCTGGCGGTTGCATCCAAAAACAAGGATATGGTCGATATGATCACTTTTTATGATTTTAAAGAACCCGAAGCCACCGAAAAAAGTAAATCTGCCCTTGCCCTGGCATATGCCTCCAGAGATATGGATCTGATCAGCAAAATGGATGATTTTCCGGGTATTGATAAGCGTGGTTTGTATATCTCCGAACTTCGGTTGGGTAGTTTTCTTGATTTTAACAGAAACGACCTTACCTATGGTTTCATGGCCGGACTGTATGAATCACGTTTTGGGTTTTCTCTAACAGCAGATTTCAGGCGAAGAACCTCTGAAAGAAAAGTACAACAGGCGCAATCTCCCGAACTGGTTTATCAATTTATGGAGGTCCGAAATTTCTGGACGATGCGTTTACAGAAAGAGATGGAAATTTTTCCTTCTTCCTCTTTTTCTGCCGGAATTCGATATGGCGGAGGGTTGATATATTCTTACGGGAATTTTGCCGGTACAGGTATCAACCCGCCAACCCAACTTTCCGCTTCGCCATTTCTTGATGCATTCTTCAGATCCGGCAATTGGGTTGTTTCGGCGGCATACAGTTTTCATCGTACGGGGCTCACTGCAATTCCAGCACATCGGTTTCAGGCAGGGATTGCCTATCATATACCCCTTTTCAGGGCAAAAGATCTTAAGTTTACCCCGGTATTGTAAAACAACTGTGTTCATGCGTATTTCTCCCTTTCCCCCAAAAAAACATAAACTGACGATAACTGATCATTCATTTAAATATCAACAGATGACATCTCTGACAAAACTGATCCTTGTAACCTTACCTTTGCTGCTGATCACTTCATGCGACAGTAAGTATGAAGATTGTACGGATGAGGATTATTTCAATTGTAATACCTTTGAACCGGAAAAAGGTTTTTTTGTGGTGCAGCTTCAAACAGATGATCAAAACCCGGAAGTTGTTGTGCGGGTTTACGAAGGAGATTTTGAAGATGGTATATTGGTAGAGGAGGATACTTTATTAACCATAAGCAGGGATTATTACCTTCCTGTGGAGAAATGGTACTCTTTTACAGCGACATACAAAACCGGCAATGGTACCCTTGTTGCCATTGATGGAGGAAAAATTGATTTGAAATCCTATACCATGTGCGAATATAAATGTTATGAGATCAATGAGCCTTTGATAGATCTACGACCCGACTGACCGTTTTTTTCTGAGCAATTCATCCAGGTCTGTCTTCAGGGGGCATTCATCGCAATTTGACGAACAACTATCACAGTCATCCGCTTTATTAGATGTCTTTTTTGAGGCAGGTTTTTTCCAAAGCCTGTATATTTTATATATAGCATATCCGAATGCTAACGCTGAAATAATGATGGTGATGATCCACTGATATATCATGCAATATATTTTTTTCAGAATCCTAATAAACTTCCGGTCTGATAAACCAGAAACGAAGCGATCCAAGCTACTGCTGTGGTGTAGAAAACCGTAAAAGCACCCCATTTCCAGTCTCCCGATTCTTTAATAATAGCGGCCAATACACCAATGCAAGGAAAATAGAGCAGTACAAATATCATAAAAGATAGTGCCACCAGGGGTGTGAAAACTTTCTGTCCTTCTCTTTTTCCTTCTTTGTAAACCTGCGTTTGCAACTTTTCTGTAAGGGAGGAACTGCCTGCCGGCACATTTTCATCTGCCTGATAAAGCACGCCTAAAGTACTTACAACTATTTCTTTGGCTGCCAAACCGGAAACCAGACTGATGGTCATTTTCCAGTCAAAACCTAAAGGATACATTACCGGAGCAACAAATTTCCCTATATCGCCCAACAAACTTTCTTCCTGCCTTTTTTGCAGAAATTGCGATTCCAGAATTTCGATCTTGCTGTTTTTTTCCTCTTTTAATTCCTGAAGAAGAAGAGAATCTGATTCGGCAAGATTATCGATCACAAAAGCATAAGAGGTTTCAATTCTTTCCTGTTCTTCCCTGAATTCGTTTTTGTATTCAGAACCGTAAGGAAAATAACTTAAAACCCATATAATAATGGATGCAACCAGGATGATGCCGCTTATTTTTTTGAGATAATGTACCGCTTTGCTCCACATGTGAATAATGATACTTTTAAAAGTGGGTATACGATAGGGAGGAAGTTCCATGACAAAGGGTACGTCCTCGCCTTTAAAGATCGTTTTCTTAAATATAATTGCAGCCAGCACTGCAAAACCAATTCCAATGGTATAGATCAGAAAAAGAAGCGTTCCCTGGTAGTTAGGGAAAAAGGCAGTGATAAACAATACATAAACCGGAAGTCTTGCACTGCATGACATAAAAGGATTGATGAGCATGGTCAGCAACCGGTCATTTCTGTTGGCAAGTGTACGCGTAGCCATAATGGCGGGTACATTGCATCCAAAACCCATCAGGAGAGGGATAAATGATTTACCATGTAAACCGATCTTGTGCATAAGTTTATCCATGATAAAAACCGCCCTCGACATATATCCCGTATCTTCCATAAAACTAATGAAAAAGAACAGGATCACAATATTGGGTAAGAAAATAATAACCCCTCCAACACCGCTCACCACGCCATTGATCAAAAGGTCTTTCAGCGGACCCTCGCTCATGTGGCGTTCAATAAAAACACTAAGGTATTCCACCCCCGATTCTATCCAGTCCATGGGGTAGCTACCCAGGAAAAAGGTAGTAGAAAACATAACCCACATAAAAAATAAAAATACCGGGAAACCAAGTATTTTGTTGGTGATGATAACATCTATGATCTGACTTTTTTTTCTGCGGTCTATCTCTGGTGTTTGAAGAGTTTCTTTCAACGCCCCGGCAACAAATCCATATTTAAGATCCGTAAGGATGGTTTCTGTATTTTCGTTGCTCCGTTTTTCTGTTTTTTCAATCTCATGTTCTGCTGCAGCAAGGATTTCTTTGTGGTTAAAGCAGTTTTCCATGATTTTTTGCGATATTTCCGGATCTTTTTCCAGCAATTTGATCGCCATAAACCTGGTAGATACTCTGTCAGTCAGATGTTGGTTGCCTTTTGCATTGATTTTGTCCTGCAGTGTATTGATGGATCTCTCCATCGATTCGCCATAATTGATATGAATATGCCGCTGAATTTTATCTTTATCCTCGTAAACTTCAATGACTTTTTCAAAAACCTCTCTGATCCCTTTTCCTTTGGTGCTTACCACGGGTATAATCGGTATTCCGATCATTTTTCCCAACGATTCATAATCGAGGATATCCCCCTTTTTTTCCATCTCATCATACATGTTCAAAACCATAACAACCTTAATATCCATGTCGATAAGTTGTGTGGTCAGGTAGAGGTTTCTTTCCAGGTTTGATGCATCAACAATATTAATGACAACATCGGGCAGATTTTCAGTGATAAACTCTCTTACATACAATTCCTCGGGGGTATAAGCCGAAATTGAATAGGTACCTGGTAAATCCGTTATGTTGAAAAGGTAATTGCTTTGTTTGAGGAAGGCTTGCTTGGCATCAACTGTTACACCGCTGTAGTTTCCAACTCTTTCTCTGGAGCCTGAAGCATGATTGAAAAAACTTGTTTTTCCACTGTTGGGATTACCCACCAATGCAACATTGATGCTTTTCCCGTTTTGCCGCACAACTTTAAAACCCTCTTTGATAAGAACACCCTCAAAATTGGGCGCTACATAAGGTTTCTGACCATCAAGGGGAACCACTTCAATCAACTCGGCTTCGCTGCTTCTGAGTGAAACATTGTAACCCATGATGCGGTATTCTATCGGATCTTTCAAAGGGGCTTTTTTGATCACTTCAACGGTTTTTCCCATGACAAAGCCCATTTCTATGATCCTTCTTCTAAACGCACCCCGTCCTTTTACCTTTTGGATGATTCCTTTCTCACCATTCTGAAGATCTAACAATTTCATCTGTTCATAATTTTATTAAAGCGGTCAGATGGAGCTCGCCAGCACTCTGACTGCATGTTTTACATGCCGCGAATTATAATCATGCGCGTGTGTGTCCAAATTTTTGTCATGCTCGGTTCATCTGTTCATAATTTTATTAAAGCGGTCCCCGTTCTTTTTTTACGGGGGAGCTCGCCAGCACTCTGACTGCATGTTTTACATGCCGCGAATTATAATCATGC
>CAYMLS010000371.1:0-4947 GCA_964390665.1 uncultured Bacteroidales bacterium
TCTTGTGGTTTCAGGCCATGTTCCTTGTGTAATCCATTCGTAGTATTCCAATGCTGCCATATTAATCTTTTTACCTTTTATTCTTTACAAATACAACTCTCAATACACAGCTCAGAACATCCCTGTTAAATCGATGGAATCGTAATATCAGACTCAATGGGAAAGGGCCAGCCTGTTTCATTGATATATTGCAAATATTTTTTTGCCATACTGGTATCTGACCACTTGGTATCACGCATCTGATGAAAGTACATTTCTTCATACCAATACCATTGTCCTCCTGGAACTTCGTGAGGATAGTTTTCGATCGTTTCAATGCTCTGCCTTAATGCATTCATTCCATCAGCAATAACAGGTACCACTGATTCCTTATAATATGTAGTATCCTGGATATACAATCGATAACCAAAAAACACCTGATGAGCCGCTCTGTGTATTTTTGCAGTAATAAGCGTCCTGTTAAAAGTCTCATACAAATCATGGTATGCTTCCTTGTTATTTGCAAAATATCCAGCTTGCTCTATTAACGCGAGAGCCTTCTCTGCTTGATCCACAGCAAAATCCTTTTCGGTTAAGACGTAATCCAGGTATGTTTCGTTAAATCTTTCTTTATTGCTAACCCATCCATTGTCAAAAACGTAGGGATTTTCCCGGTATAGAGTTCTGTTATTCATCGGTTCTTTCCATGTTGCGGGGGAAAGATGTTCGATAATATCTTTAAAATAATGAAACTCCTTGTTCAGGTTATTTTCAATATATATAAGGGGGGGATCCATGAATCTTCCGGCAATAAAACGACCCCAGCAGCTTTGATTTTCAATGTGCAACGCTGAATGATCAGTGGAGTTAACGCCCAAGGTATAAAAACTGGCATTATTTATAAGAATCGCTTTTTTGAAGGCTTCGTTTATATAAGGTACCGTTTCCTCCCCGTACCTTTTACTGATAAAAGATTTGTTTACTTCATCTTCTGTTATCGTTGGATCCTCAATAGACCTTTCCAGCGCATAGAGAAGCACTTCAGACGGTCTGTTAATGATTTTTGTTGTGCCATAGCGGTCTGTTCTGGCTACATATCCCACAACATTGCTTTTTTTCATATAATACTTCCATCGATCTAAAATCAATTGCGTAAAAGTATTCGCTACAATACCATGTCCATTGTATTCATGCGCAGCATCAAACTCAATGATAACAGGATATTTTAAGTCTTCGATATATGTTTGAACAGGGTGTAAATTAAAAAAATCATGAGGTGTTTCCTTCACCATTACAACCAAATCGGGATGTTGAATATATTTCAAGCTTCCAAGAATAACTTCCAAATCATACATGTTGTGTTCAAAGGTTCTTATGTAAACCTTTTTACCCAACTCATTTATAACAAGATTCGCAATGGTATCTACAGCCATGGCTAATTTTTGCGATGAGTTTAAGGTACTGGAGTATTGATGATCAACATGCATCCCCGTTTCAATAAATGTAAGGATAATACCACCCACATCAGGGATATAAGAAAACATATCACGATAGTCATCCTTGAACCACTCCCAAAATTCCAAATTATCTAAATCAATCCTTCGGTCATCAACAGAATCCACAAGAAAGCGATTAGGATAATAACCATCGCTATAAAACACGCGATCCCAGACAAAAACATCTTCAATCCCTGCCTTTTTAGCACTATCCAAAAGCATCAGCGTAGGTTCTAATCTGTCTTTATCCCTCACATGACGTAAATCCATTAAAAGATGATGAGACAGTTGCAAGTGATTAATGCCATATTCTTTTGCTGCCGCAATTACTTCATATCCATTTTCGACATGATCAGATAGAATATTCCAACCATGAATCTCAATCTTAGATTGTCGGTTCTGACAGGAAAACAGGGTAGCAGTTAAAAAAGATAAAGTAAAAACAAAATTTTTCATTTCACGGAATTTTTAAATTTAATAATTAAATCATTAATGGGTGTTAATAATTAAGGTACGCAACAAACCAGTCAATAAATGCCTGCCCTGTTAAATAAGTCCTTCTGCAACTCTGTTTTAACAGGGTAAATTGCTCCTTTCGTTTATATTTATTTTTCTTTTGGCGCATCATCAACTTTGACAGAGGTTTTTTCCATTTGTTGTGAAATTGAATGCATGTTTTGCGTTGACTGACTTTGAGGATGTTTTTCCGGGTTTTATAGGAAACAGTTGAAGGATTTGAAAATCAAAAAAAAGATTTCCATTTTGGATAAGCGAATTTTCTGATTTGGAAATCATCGGACTCGACAGGATGATTCCTGCTGCTCCGGCCATTATTTTTATCAAAAAATTCCTTCTTGCCAATTCCATGTCAAAATCTTTTTATCTAAAACTAAGCATTTAGATGCCATATAAAATTAAAAAATAAGCAGAAACAGCAATTTAGATTAATTATCTACATAGTTTGAACTGTATTTACACTTTGCGGGTTTTGCTGAAATCGTTAAACCGGTACTTCCGCCGCCGGGTTCATCCCCCCTCCCGGTATCGGTATTTCAGCGAACATTCGCTCGAAGCATTAAATGCAGAAGAAGTGTATTTGAGGTAATAATTCATAACCTCCAGTGGATGATAGGTGCAAATCATTCAATTAGTTTTATGGATTTCATCCAGTTGAAAAACAGTTCAGGCCAGTGGTCAATGGGCAGATTCTTTTTATTCATGCCAAATCCGTGGCCTCCTTCAGAAAATATATGCATTTCAGCAGGCACGTTGTTTTCTTTCAGAGCCAGGTAAAATTCCACTGAATTCCTTGGCACCACACTTTTGTCATTATCTGCAAGTACCAGAAAAGTAGGCGGAGTTTCGGATGTCACATGAAGTTCGTTGGAATATTTTTCAACCAGACTCCAATCGTTGCCTTCGCCAATCAGGTTTTTGCGTGAACCCATGTGTCCGAATTCTTCCCTAAAAGTAATAACAGGGTAAAGCAGTAGCATAAAATCGGGTCGGCTACTTATTTTTCCAAGTTGGTCATGACTGTCTGGATTGCCATAATCAAAACGTGCTCCCACGGTTGAAGCAAGATGTCCGCCTGCTGAAGAACCAGCTATGCCAATTTTTTCAGATTGAATTCCCCACTCCTGAGCATTTTTACGAACAATACGCATAGCTTGCAGCGCATCGCCTAATGGAATTTCGTGGTGACCGTAGGGCAGCCTGTATTTCAGCACAATTCCGGCCACACCTTTTTCCTGAAGCCATTCGGCTATGGCATAACCTTCGTGGTTCATGGCCTCTTTCACGTAAGCTCCACCAGGACAAATCACCACAGCAACTCCGGTGTTCTTCTCTTTTTCAGGTAGGTAAATGTACAACTTGGCTTCCGAAACATTACGTACACGCTCTCCTTCAAATATTTCTTCTGGTTCGTCCATTCCATTGTGGTTGGGCGCACCGTTTGGCCAAACATTCAAAATCTTATCTTGTGCAAGAAGAGGCAATGATTTAAATAGCACAATTAATAACAAAATTGCAAGTTCCTTTTTCGGTGCCATTTCTAAGGTCTTTTCCAAAATACTTAAATCGATATATCTGTTGGTTATTATATTTTTTCTGCATTTTTTCAATAAAAAATCCCAGGTAGTTAGCTTGACTTTGTTATTGATTCCCTCTTCATGGCGGGAATGCTTCTTGGGTACTCCTGTTGGTAAATTATCCATTTTTTATTTAATTTATGGTACTAAACGTTCAGGTAAAATAAAATTTTTCTCGTAGTGAAAAGAGGTCTATTTGGAGATTAAAATGCCGTTGCAAGAAAAACAAAAAAGTTGAGTTCTGCTCATCGAAAATTTCCCATTTCCTCACCAAAACTTGAACCGGTAAATAATAGGGGTTTGTCTCTATTACAAATTTTTATGAATGATCTTAGCGATAAGAAACTGTCCTTCAGGAACTAAATGAATACCATCTTCAGATAAGAAATCGAATACATTTCCTAAAGAGTCCTGAACGTCAATGAATTTTATGTCTTCCTCTTTCGCTATGATTTTTATCTGATCTTTCAAATACTGGATGCAATCGCCCATACCTTTATACTTTTCACTTAAAAGACTATCATTTCCAAAAGGAGGAGGAGTTACCGCATATATTTCAGGAGTACTTTGACCATAAAAGGTTTTTATATCATTAATCAACTTTCTGTAATTAGCTGGTATTTGCTCAGTGTTTTCCCTGAAAATTGCCTTGCAATCATTTGTACCTAATATGATGATGATTTTATCAATCCTAACTTTATAAGGATCATTTTCAGAAAGAAGTGTTTGAATATTTTTCAGGGTATTTTTTTCTTCCCCCTGATTATCAAACCCCACTGTATTTCCACCTTTACATGTATTAATGATATGATCATTAAACCTTATTTTTTTCAATTGATCTACCCAACCTTCGTGTTTAGCGCCATTGGAATCTCCAATAGTTAAAATAGTCTCAGAAGGAATATGCTTTAATGCATGATTCAACAGCATTTCGTGCCCACCCTCAAAAATAGTAATCTGAACTTTATCCCATAGCCTATTTTGAAAATGTATGATACGATCTCCAATTCTTCCATAATCAGTACTGGCTAAATTTCGACTAATGATGAGTTGATCTTTTATTTCCTGGGGAATCAATTCTATAGATGCAGCAGGGTGAAAATCTTTTACAACTTTATTGTAAAAATCGAGTGAATGAGATATTGGTACTGAACCATTATATCCATCATGAATGCCGGCATAAATATAGAGTTTACTATTCTCCCTCTTTTTAACCGGTGTTTCCATTAAAAGAGGTGATCTCCGTCTGGCTTCCTCGACATTGATGCCTGTTGAGTCACCTGTGGTAGCCAGAGAGATATGCGTTGCATACCTTCGTCCACGACCCTTAGATTCATAATACCATTTCGTTATATCTGATATTGGCACCCAGGCAGAAA
>CAYMLS010000372.1:0-4898 GCA_964390665.1 uncultured Bacteroidales bacterium
TATAAATAGCACAAAAACATATATTAGATTTGGTGAATAACCATTTTTTTTTTATATTATTGCAGTGCAAAAGCCTTTTATATGGGCCCGGGTAAAGGAAGTTGTGGGAGGTAAGCCGAAAATCCGAGTATCTCGAATAGATTTGGCAAAAAATACATTAATATGAGAAACATTATTTTTTATTTGCTTCTACTTGCGATATCTACAAATAACTACTCGTATTCGCAAAATGTGGTAATTGATGAAGCTATTCAAAGCTATAGATATTATTTTATAGTAGCAGATCGTGAGTCAAATTATTATTGGGACCGTCACCATAGTAATAATCTTTATTGTAATTCAAAATATAATGGGAAAGATAATCAGAAGTGGATGGTGATGCCAACTTACCCAGGTAGTTCTGAAGCTATGTTTATTAACCTTGGAGGGGGTGAAATCGTTGATCGTTCGCTAAGCCCTTCATCAATTGATAATCTTTACTGCTTTGATGGAAAGCATCATGGTGGTAATAATCAATTGTTTTATGCAACATCAACTGGTGATGATTATTTTTTGATCGAAAGTGTTGATAGACCTCTTGCAATTGATAAAAATATCTCAAACAATCTTTATGGTCATAGCATTCATTGGGGAGATAATCAGCAATTTAAGTTTATACCGGTAGGTGTAATTCCTAATTCCGATAGGCTTAATGTAGTTAATTCATTTAATGACGAACCTAGTGCAACTGCTATGATTGCCCCTCCTCCACAGCCTATGGGATTTGAAGATCCTGGTAGTTTTGAGAAACATAGTTATTCTCTGGTAAGTAAAACAATAATTCCTTTTGCTTACATAAATGATCCAGGAAGAGATTATGAGTGGCAAGCAAAGAATTCTCCATTTTATATTCTTGAACGATTTCAATATTGGAAATTGGAAACACCCTATAATGTTGGTTATGGGTTGCAATATGTGCAAAGAAATTCAGCAACATCTGGATTAACTGTGACGGAACAGAATCAATTAGAAACTACTTTTGGAATGAAACAAACCTATGGGAGTGAAATAGTAATCCCGTTTTTAGATAAATTGACTGCAACTCTTTCTAGTAATTTTGAACAAAATATGGGTTTGGTTATAAAAACCAATTATACAGTTGAAGAAACATTGCAAATTGCAGAATTAATTGAATTCTCTAAAAGTGTTGATGAACCTTTGCGAATATTTACATATCGGTTAGTAGAAGAGTTTAAGTTGTATCGTTTAAACGGCAGTCTTCCATATGTCGAGTGGGATAATGTAACATCGGGTTCCCCAACTATGAACACTTACCCTTTTACAAATATGGTAAAAAATAGCAGTTTTAAAACAAGTAATTCCAATACAACTACTTTCTTTCAAACATTACCGGAAAACCTTATACCTAGAATGTATTCAAATAATTCACCCACTGGCCAAGCTGAAGCTAGTTCTTCATTCTCAACTACCTATTCCCCCTGGAAAGCGTTTGATGGAGAAGATGAAAGTGGAGCCTGGTCAAGATGGATTTCTAAACCTACTGGGTCTTTTACAGAAGAGTGGATTAGTTATGAGTTTGATGAATCAATTACGCTTATGGCATACAATATTACACCTGAAACTGGAGGGAGTATAAGTAGAACACCATACCAATGGAAAGTGCAAGGATGGAATGGAGACTTATGGCAAACGATAGATTCAAGAACTGGTTATTCAATTGCCGACTGGCAATCAAATAATAGTAGACAGTTTTCGATTCAATACCCTAAGAAATTTCGAAAATACAGGTTATTGGTTGAAGAAGTTAATGGATCAGATGTTGTATCGATACGAAAATTTAAATTATTTGGATTAGAAAATGGTTCATCTTTGAAATCAGATGATACTGGTTTATTCTTAAATGATATTTCATTTAGTAGTTTAAACCTGGAAACAGATGTTGAAATAATTCCAAATCCGAATGATGGAAGATTCGTTTTAAGAATTAACGACCTTCAAAATTATATAGATGATAACTATGCTAATTTGGATTCTATTGGATACGTAAGATATCATAATATGGGGATTGATACATATGATGACGATTTGAATGGAGAAGTACTTATTGAAGTGTTTGATATTGCCAGCAATAAATTACTTGAATCAAGGGTAAATACTTATGCAAATTCTTTAAATGTAGATTTTGGCGAATTGCCAGGTGGTGTTTATATACTTAAAGCTACACTGAGTAATAGAAAAACAATAACAAAAAAGTTCATAGTAGAATAATATGTTTCTAAAATTGCAACTGTCCATAATAAAGATGGACAGTTGTAGTTTTTCTTGTGAAATGATTCACTTTTATAATTCCATAACATTTTAAATATGAAGAAAAAAAACTTTTTTTTCCTGGTAACCTTTGTTTTCATGCTATTATCATGTACTGAAAAAGAAAACCATTATGAATGGAAAGATATATCGTTTGATAAAGACATTCATCTATCATCGATTTGTATGATCAACGATGAAACTGGCTTTGTTGGCGGAACTGTTAATTATGAGGTAGAGGATAGAATCATTCACTATACTGTTCCATCACCTTTTTGCTGTGACTCCATAGTTTTTTCACCGGATAACGAATATTTTTACAAAAAATTTGTTTTCAAGGAGGATCAATCCATTGATCCAATTTTGTATAAAACTACCAATGGAGGTATCGGTTGGCAAGCAATCCAAACTCCTTTTAAAACGGGGATTCAAGATATTCATTTTATTGATGAAAATACTGGATATGTTGTCACCAACTATGAAGGCGTGTATAAAACAACTGATGGAGGTAGCAATTGGTTAAGTATTCTTGGTAACATGCTTTGTATCAATTATAGTCCAAATAATGATAATTCGTATCAAGACATGTATCGTGATGATCCTTTCAAATCAGTATATTTTTTGAATGAAAACACAGGTTTTGTCTATGGGAATGATATCGTTCTTAAAACTATCGATGGCGGAATCTCATGGATTACTATTTCAGTGAATTATAGCTATGGGTTGGTATCAGAAAACTATCCATCTCCTTTCAGCACTGTTCAAATTATTGATTTTTCCAATTCAATGGATACTGGTTATTTGGTGAATGGTAAATCAGAGTTGTACATTACCTTAAATCAGGGGAGTGATTGGGAATTGGTTTATGATGGACCTGATAATTTTCTTGAACCAGTTTTTTACAATTCGAAAGTAGTTTTCTTGCCCTATCAAAAGTTATACACTCAGAATGCAGGCAATAATTGGATAGAATCTCCTTTACCCCGCTACGATTCTTCGCCTGTCACTAATTTTGCTAAGGGAATGGTTACTACTAATTCAGTTGATTTTTATTACGAAGAAGCATCGGGAATAAGAAAAACCATTTTTGGCTCAGATGGATATCTACCTATGTCTCAAGAAACTGATCACGGATGGATAATAGAATTTGATTTTCCTTCAGAGAATGTAGGTTATGCAATCGGAAGTGAATCGCTAATTTTAAAATACACTAAATCAAATTTGAAATAAGTAAATTATTTCTGGAGCATGTTGCCCCTTGATTAACAATTCCGGAGCATATTGACCCCCTGTTTTTAACTATTGGTTTTTGAATTCTTAGCGTATGTGTAAACACGAAGAACTTAAAAATTGAGCAATATGGCTGGAAAACCCAAACCTACAAGTCCAGACTTCATCTAGTTGATCCAAAGCCAATGATGCTGTTTCGCGATTGGGCGCTGAATAGAAATAGGTGCAATCCATAATTAAGTGCAATCGTAGGTTACAAACTTAAAGAGAAAATAAAAAGAGAAAATACCGGGAAAGATTATTGTATTAATATATTGCTGTTTTCATGCTCGAAAAGTGAGATTGAAAGTAATAAGGATAACTTATTTCACAATTTATTTACACATGAATCCTTTGAAAATGGCAGTTATTTAAATATATCAAAAATAAGTGTCATGGGTAAGTCTGCTAGTATTTCAGTCAATTACTTCCCAATTGACTCAGTTGAAAATAATTATCTTAAAGTCAAAAATTTTTTAGATTATAATTTGAATGCAAATAATTCTTTGTTTATTACACCAATCGAAGAAAAAGATTTTAAGTCTTTTAATCAAAATTTCGGTGTAGAAAATTTGCTTCCTGCATCTGAACTTAAATCTACTGATGATGAGTATGCGATTTATTATCCATAAATAATTACTTTGACAAATGTTAACGAGTTGAGGAAATTATCATCACCACCTTATGATATCAAGTGGAATAAGGATGATAAAAATCCGAATGGTAAAGTGGTAATAGCAATTATCCACAGAGGAGTTAAAGAAAATGGGATAATACGTTATGAAGAATATTCTACAGTAAAGATTGTTGATGATACTGGTAAATCAACCATTACTTATGATGATTTATCAAAATTTCCTGAGAATTCAGAATTAGATATTCTTATTGGCAGAGGTAATCAAGAAGAGATTGATGGAATAATTGTAACTGCAACAACTACAGACTTAGTCAATTCTAAGAATTATTAAGTAATTTAAAATAAACGAAATAAATCAGTGTCATTGCTCACAATGACACTGATTTAAAACCTCACACTATGAAAACAATTGTTCTTACTCTAATCATGTTTTTTCTGATTTTTAGGGGTTATACACAAAGACTTTATCAATTGGAGTATAACGCTGGGTTATCAAACATATTGATTCAATTTTCAAGTGAAAATATTGTTCCTTTCAATTACCAATTTTCACAACAATTTCGTGTTCAAAAGGAATTTGTCACAATCGGTTCTGTGAAACTTAATGGAGGAATTGCATTTTCTAATTTAAATGCAGAGTTAAACAATTCAACGTATCTTGAGAATAATTTAATTGCTTTGTACG
>CAYMLS010000373.1:0-4498 GCA_964390665.1 uncultured Bacteroidales bacterium
ACCTTTTTAATTGAGAATTATAATGGATAATGGACAATTGATAAATAAGCAAAGTCGAAAGTTGCCTGAATTGCGGTTTCCTGAGTTTGAAAAGATTATAGAAAACTCATATAATAAATACTATTTTAGAGATATTTTTAATTTTTCAATTGGGAAAAATATTAAGCAAAATGAAGCGTCTCCTGATTTTGATATACCTTGTGTAAGATATGGAGAGTTGTATCATTTATACAATGAAGTTATTAACGAAGTCATAAACAAAACAAACTTAAAGAAAACTGAATTACTATTCAGTCAAGGTGATGAAATTTTACTGCCATCTGCGGGTGAAGACCCTTTAGACATAGGGTCAGCTTCTGCTCTAACAATTGAAAATGTTGCTATTGGCAGAACGATAAATATTTTAAAACCATTGAAATCCCATGTTTATTCTCAAATATATGTCGCATATTACATCAATCAAAGACTAAAAAAGAGAATTTCCAAATTAGCCAAGGGTGTTAGTATTAGTAATGTTTACAATTCAGATTTAAAAACATTATCAATAATTCTCCCCTCCCTCCCCGAGCAACAAAAAATCGCCACCTTTTTCACTGCCATCGACCAGAAGATTTCCCAACTCAAAAAGAAGAGAGACCTGCTGGAGCAATACAAAAAGGGTGTGATGCAGAAAATCTTTAGCCAGCAGATACGGTTTAAGGATGAGGATGGCAGGGAGTTCCCGGATTGGGAGGAGAAGCGGTTGGGGGATTTTTTAGTGCATAAAACTCTTAGAAACAAGAATAATAAAACTACTTTGGTTTTAAGTGTTAGCAACACAAGAGGTTTCATTGCCCAGAGCGACCAATTTGATAACCATCGAGTTGCAAGTGTTGATGTTTCCAACTACAAGATAGTAATCCAAAACGACTTTGCATATAACCCTTCAAGAATAAATGTTGGTTCAATTGCAAGGTTAACAAATTATTCAGAAGGTATCGTAAGTCCAATGTATGTGGTATTCGGATTTAAACAAAATTTAGATGCGGGATATTTCGAAAATCTAATAAAGACCCATAAATTCAAATTCTTAGTTAAAACGTCTTGTTCTGGCAGTGTTAGAGATAGTTTAAATTTTGACGATTTATGTGAATTTACATTCAATTTTCCATCCCTTCCCGAACAAACCAAAATAGCCAATTTCCTGTCCGCAATTGATGACAAAATCCATCACACCCAAAAGCAGGTGGAAAAGGCAGAGCAATGGAAGAAGGGGTTGATGCAGCGGATGTTTGTTTGAATATGTTTTGAGTAGGATTAAACAAGACAACACTCAATAATATAATGTTAAAAAAACCGATAACAACAATTTTGTGTTCAATTAGTGTTACATTTGTATCATTATTGCACTTCATTCATGCAATACTCTATATAGAAAAGTTCACGCAACGGAAGATAATACACCTCCCATGCCTCTCTTTGAAGCACACTTGGGGGGTCTTTTTATTTATATACCTATGAAAAAAACTGCTTTCTATAAAAAACCTACTTCGTATGAAGAACAGTTAAATTTGCTTTTGAAAAGGGGACTGGTAATTGAAGACCGTGATAAAGTAATCAGATATTTGAAACAAATAAGTTACTATCGCCTTAGTGCTTATTTTTTGCCTTTCCAGAAAGAGAAGAATATATTTAATGCAGGTACTAGCTTTGAAAACATTCTGGAAGTTTACAAATTTGATAGAAAACTAAGGCTTCTGGTATTTGATAATATAGAGAGAGTTGAAATTACCATACGTGCCCAAATTTCTCATATTCTTGCAAACAAATACAACAATTCTCACTGGCAGGATAATAAAGATATTTTCAAGAAACCCTACAAAACTCATCAAAAAGTACTCATCAATCCTTACGAAGAATTTCAATCCATTATCAAAAAAAATACAGCATCTAAAAAACCTGAAGTGTTTATTAGTCATTACATAAGAAAATACAGTTCACCTAAAAATCCACCTGCCTGGATGTGTATGGAATTACTTACTATTGGTGAGTTGTCAAGGTTATTTAATGGTTTAAAATTACCTGAAGATAAACAATTAATAGCTAATTTCTTTGGTTTACCTCACCCAGTGTTAACATCATGGTTGCATTCACTTACTTATGTTAGAAATCTCTGTGCCCATCATTCAAGATTATGGAACAGAGACCTTGCAATTAGACCGGATATTCTGAAAAAACCAAGATTACCTTGGATTTCAAAATTCTATGAGAATAACCGGCGTACATTTTATTTTCTTTGCATTGTCAAATATCTTTTGATCGCATCAAATCCAAATAATCATTTCACGAGAAAATTAACCGATTTATTCTTGAAATATCCAGGTGTCCCTTTCCGGTATCTTGGATTCCCAACTAATGATAAGGGGGATATTTTAAACTGGTATAACGAACCACTATGGAAATAACATGACCAAACAACCCGAACAAATACTCGAAGAACAACTCATTGCCCAGCTGCACGAACTGGGTTATGGCAGGGTAACCATCCATGACGAAAATGCACTGATCGCCAATCTGAAACATCAGTTGGAGCAACACAACGGTGTGGAGTTCTCAAAGCAGGAGTTTGAAAAGGTGCTCAATATTCTCAGCAAAGGATCGGTGTTTGAAAAGGCGAAAACACTCCGTGAGAAACAGCACATCGTCAGGGATAACGGCGATAACCTGTATTTTGAGTTTCTGCAAACAGAACACTGGTGCCAGAACCGTTTTCAGGTAACCAACCAGATTGCCATGGAAGGCAAGTATAAAAACCGCTATGATGTTACCCTGCTCATCAACGGTTTGCCCCTTGTGCAGATAGAACTCAAACGCCGTGGACTGGAACTGAAAGAAGCATTTAACCAGGTAAACAGGTATCAAAGACACTCTTTCGGATCGAGTGCGGCATTGTTTCAATACATTCAGGTTTTCGTGATCAGCAACGGGGTCAACACGAAATACTACGCCAATAACCGCCATCAATCCTTCAAACAAACCTTCTACTGGACTGACAAGGAGAACAGACGACTTACCAACCTGTCCGAAGGTTTCACACCCCACTTTCTGGAACCCTGCCATATCAGCAAGATGATCTGCAAGTACATTGTACTCAACGAAACCCAGAAAATCCTGATGATCCTGCGCCCCTATCAGTTCTACGCTGTGGAAAAGATCGTTGACCGGGTAAAGCACAGCACCAAAAACGGGTATATCTGGCACACCACCGGAAGCGGCAAAACACTCACGTCATTCAAGTCCAGTCAGATACTTACCCGCCTGCCCGTGGTTACCAAAGTGGTGTTCGTGGTCGATCGTCGTGATCTGGATTATCAGACCACCAAAGAGTTTAACAGTTTCAGAAAAGGCAGTGTGGATGGTACCGACAACACCAAAGCGCTGGTTAAGCAGTTTACCGACGATACCAAACTCATTGTTACCACCATCCAGAAACTCAATACCGCCATCAGCAAAAGGCAGTTTCTGGAAAAGATGGAAAAGGTAAGACACGAGCGTATTGTTTTCATATTCGACGAGTGCCACCGCAGCCAGTTTGGCGAAACCCATCAGCGTATCACCAGTTATTTCACCAATATTCAGATGTTTGGGTTTACTGGTACCCCCATCTTTGCCGATAATGCCGTGAAAAACGCACTGGGCAAACGCACCACCAAAGAGTTGTTTGACGAATGCCTGCATAAATACGTGATCACCGATGCCATCATGGATGAAAATGTATTGAAGTTCAGCGTGGAATACGTGGGCAAATACAAGAACAAAGAGAGCGCCACCGAAATAGACATTCAGGTGGAACAGATTGATGTGCCCGAGTTGATGGAATCATCCATGCGGGTTGAAAAGATCACAGATTACATCATTGCCAATCATGCCCGCAAAACCCACAACCGGGAGTTTACCGCCATGTTTTGCGTGAGCAGCGTGGCCGTGCTGATCAAATATTACGAAGCATTCCAGAGAAAAAAAATGTTGGGGCAACACGATCTGAAAGTTGCCACCATCTTCAGTTATACCGCCAACGAAGAGGATCAGGATGCCAACGGGTTTATCCCCGATGAAGTGCCCCTGGCAGCGGATGATCCTGCCACCTATGTTACCAATGCACACACCCGTGAAAAACTGGATGTTTTCATCAATGACTATAACCGGATGTTTGGTTCCAACTACTCCACCCGCGACAGTCAGAGTTTCTACAATTACTACAACGATATTTCCAAAAAAGTAAAAGAACGTAAGATCGATATTCTCCTGGTGGTGAATATGTTTCTCACCGGATTTGACAGCAAGGCACTAAACACCCTTTACGTGGATAAAAACCTGAGATACCACGGATTGATACAGGCATACTCCAGAACCAACAGGATATTGAACGAATTGAAATCACAAGGCAACATCGTTGTTTTCCGTAACCTGAAAAAATCCACGGATGAAGCCATCACCCTGTACAGCAACAAGCAAGCGT
>CAYMLS010000373.1:4508-4826 GCA_964390665.1 uncultured Bacteroidales bacterium
TCATCATGGAACCTTACGAAGACTACACGGAGAAATTCAATACCGCCTTTTCCAGGCTCAAAGAGATAGCGCCCACGGTGGACAGTGTAAACGAATTTGCTTCGGAGGAAGAAGAACTGGAGTTTGTACAGTCGTTTCGTGAACTCATGCGGGTGAAAAATGTACTCACCTCTTTTTCAGATTTCCAATGGGAAGACCTGGAGATGGACGAACAGCAGTTTGAAGACTACAAAAGCAAGTACCTCGACCTGCACGATAAAGTGAAAGCAGACAATGACACCGAAAAAGTGAGCATTCTGGATGATGTGGATTTTGAAC
>CAYMLS010000374.1:0-4821 GCA_964390665.1 uncultured Bacteroidales bacterium
GAACATCCTCCGGCACCTACCATAGAAGAGGCATCGAAATACTGGAAGGATCTGGATGCCACCCATTGCAAAAACATTTTTTTCAGAAATCACAAAGGAAACAGACACTATCTTGTTATACTCGAGCATACCCAGGCACTCGACATCAGAAGTCTGGAGCAAAAACTAAAACAGGGTAAATTATCTTTTGCTTCTCCCAGGCGGTTGCAAAAATATCTGGGGGTAAAACCGGGTTCTGTTAGTCCGTTGGCACTTATCAACGACAAGGAAAAACATGTGCATCTTTTTTTGGATGAGAACATACGAAAAAGTGAAACCATCAGTTTCCATCCCTGCATCAATACAGCTTCACTGATTATCAAATATGAAGATTTTTTAAGGTTTTTGAAACATCAGGGAAATTCTTATGAATATATCAGAGTGAACTAATGCTCAAAAAAACCGATCGAAAAGGGACTACACGGCAAATCATTATCCGATCAGGAAGGTTTTCTGTGTTTGTAAGTACTCTAAAATATGCAGTTTTACATGTTGCCGCATCGTATAATTCTTCATTTGATCATGAGTTAATGTGTTTAATCATTTTATTATCAGCGAAATAAATTTGATTAAAAACCTCCATGAAAAAACTGAAATGTTTTTTGATCTTATCATTTTTACGTGTTCATAATCTTTCATCTTTTCTTAACTTTAAACCCGCAATTTATTGCTTCTGATACGTTATGTAGTCTATGAAAGTAAATTCCCAGGTTATTAGAACCATTTTTATTTCTGTAATACTGATTATTGTGCTCATTGTGAGCTCAATACTGATATACGCTCACAGGGTTGGCGTGCAGCATACTTATTTTAAAAAAGACATGACAGTGCAAACGCATATGATCGCCCAATCTTTTATGCAGCAAGAGATTGAGAAGTATATGGGTCATGATTTCCAAAAAAGTACTGCTTATTTTGAGCGTATGGACAGTATGCTCAATGTATACAGTGGATTTGAGAGATTGCGAAATATTTTCACCTTTTTTAAAACCCGGGATGGCATGATCATGCCAGGTCCTTCCTCGTTATCTGCTGCCATTCATCCTTCTGATCTGGAAAACCATTTTAGTGATAGTGAATTGGCGGTTATCGACAATGCTTTTTTAACGGGAAAAACGGTCTCCTTTTTTTCTGAAAACATGCAGGATGAAGACTATTTAATGGTCATGCCCATCGTCAGCCAGAGAACTCAGGAGGTTCTGATGCTTTTGGTGGTGAACCATGATGCCGGTTCGTTTCGTTCTGCTATTACCAAAGAAAAAAGATTACTCGTTTTTCTTACCGTTCTGGCTGTTTTGTCCGTTATTATTTCGGCACTCCTTATCATCAAACGAAAAGAGATCCATAACTCGTCATGGACAATTTTTCATTATACCGAAATTGGTTTAATGACCACACTGGGCATTATTTTCACCTACTACATTGCCACTACTTTGAGTGAAAGGGAGCAAAACGAAAAAGCCAATGTTTTTCGCTCCATGGCGCAATTGCAGGCAAACCGTGTGATGGATATTTTTTATAATATCTATGAAAAAGATCTGAAGTCAATGGCCAGGTTTGTTGAAATTAAAGAGCAGGTTACGCAAAATGATTTCAGCGCATTTGTGGAAAATATTTACCGGAGACCCTATGTTGCAGGTGTGGGTTGGGCACCTTTTGTTTTGCATGAAGAAAGGGACTTTTTCATAGAGGAAACAAAGCAGGAAAACATTGCTGTCACTGAAATATTTTACCGGGGCGAGTATGGTGAAAAAAGAATATCGCCTCCGGCGGAATACTATTTTCCTTTGCTTTATACGGAACCTTATTACGAGATCAGCACTGTTTCCGGAATTGATCTTTTGGGAAATCCTGAACGGCGAGAAGCTGTTTTAAGGTCTGTAGATGATGATTTACCGGTTATTACCCGCCAAATATTGCGGTTTAGCAACCAGGAATCCGCTTATAATGTGTATATGCCGGTTTTTGACCACAGCCATCAACCGGTTCAGGATCAATCCCGGACACTGAAAGGAGTTGTATATATTACACTGCGGATGAATTCTTTATTCGGTAAGGATTCTTTACTTTTTGATATCAATGAAACTGACATTGATCTTTCTTTTTATGAATTGCAAAACAATGATCAAAAAATGTTTTTCGCGGGGTCTTCCTTTCATGAAAAACCGGAGGACAACCCATGGGCAAATTATCATACCCTCAACTATTTATCTAAAAATGATTCCTTTGTAAAGTATTTTCCACTCATATTTTTCGGAAGATCATTTGTGATAGAAGTACGTCCTTCGCACTCCTTTTACCAATCATATCCGGGGCAAATATTCTGGAGTTCAGTCATAGTGGGTTTCATTATGATCGTAATGATCTCTCTTACGATGGCCGTGATCATGAAAAGAAAAATTGCCCTGCAGCGAAAACTATCTTTACAATCCGCCACGCTTTCCAGCAGTCAGAATAAGATGCAGGAAGTAAACCGGCATTTCGATAAGATCGCACGACAAAACAACATGGTTCTCTGGAAAATCAATACTGATGGACTGATTAGCTTTATCAGTGATTTTGCAGAAGAAGTGATCAGAATGAAACCAGAGGAGGTGATGGGCAAAAAGTTTTTATGGGAACTGTTACCGGGCGAAAAACTCTTTCGTTTAAAGAAAATTTTTATTGAAACAGTGGTGAGCAAAAAAGAGTTCTCAAACATTGAATTGCAATCAGAAATACCCGGAAAAGGGAAAAGATGGTTTTCTTTTCAGGGCATTCCCGTGGTAAATGAAAATAACCACATTACCGGATATCAGGGGTCGGTTACCGATATTACCAGCAGAAAAATGCTACAGGAAGCCGAAGGCATACACAAACAAAGAACCGAACAACAAATATTGCTTGATAATATACCCACACAGGTTTGGTATTTCACCAAACCCGATACATATGGGTCTGTAAATAAAGCCCACGCTATGTTTCTGGATATGGAACCCGAAGAAATGGTTTATAAAAATATTTACCAGATCTTGCCTTTCGAGAAAGCAAATGCCCTTGCCAAAGGAAATGAAAAACTTTTCCGGACTGGTAAACCTCAGCAAATGGACATTCTTATCGCCAAAGGAAAGGAGAAAAGATATTTGTCTGTTTTCAAATCGCCCAGGATCAATGCTTCTGGAAAAGTACAATATGTGGTTTGTTCTGCTGAGGATATAACCAGCGAAAAAGGCGCCAAAGAAAGACTGTTTTTATCGGAACAGCGATACAAATTGCTTAGCGAAAACGCTTTTGATGGTATTTTTCTTCTGTGTGACGGCAGGTTTGAGTATGTCAATGATAAATTCTGCGAAATTGCCGGATATACCAAAGATCAGATACTGTTGGGTGATTTCAGAAGGAAACATTTACTCACCCCACAATCCAATCAAATTGCAGAGAAACGTTTCCAGATGCGCCTGGAGGGCATCGATGTTTCCAGTATTTATGAAGCGGAGATCATTACGCAATCGGGTGAGATCAAACAGGTTGAAGTAAGCAATGCCGCCCTGAAGGATAATGGAAAACTCAAAATTCTGGGCATCATGCGGGATATCACCGAAAGAAAAAGAGCGGTACAACTGGAACAGGAGATTGCCGTGGCAAAACAATCTGCTGTCTTCAAGCAGAATTTTCTTTCTACCATGAGCCATGAGATACGCACGCCGCTTACCGGTATACTGGGTATGGGAGAGTTGCTGTCAAGGACAAATTTAGATGAAACCCAAAAACAATATATAAATGCACTTCGCCAGGCTGGAGATATCCTCAAGGAAACGCTCAACCTCGTGCTGGATTATTCCAAAATTGAGGCAGGAAAGGTTTCCCTGAAATTGAAAAAAATCGAAACCCGGCAAATAATTCAAATTGCGCAAAATTTTTTCAGAGGGGCTGTGGGTACCAAAAAAATTGAGTTCAGATCTGAAATACAAACCAATGTACCATCGTTTATTTCCACTGATGTTCAAAAACTTAACCAGATCATTCATAATCTCATCTCCAATGGAGTAAAATTTACGCAGGAGGGTTTTATTTCGCTTCATATTTCGGTGGTAAAACAAATACCGGATAGCAGCAGCAACAGCAATTCATTATACCTGCTGAAGATCGCTGTAAGAGATACCGGTGCAGGAATTGAACCTGAATTGACCCGTAAACTTTTCACCCCTTATTATCAGGTTGAAAAGGGCAATGACAACCCAATGATAAAAGGTACCGGTTTGGGATTGAGCATTTGTAAGGAGCTGACCGAGTTGCTGGGTGGTGAAATTGGGGTGGAAAGTGAGGTGAACCAGGGTAGTTCATTCTGGTTTACTTTTAAAACGCAGGTACCCGATTATATCCTGGATGAAACTGAAAAAAAAGCAGGTGCCCTGACATCCGCGCGGCGAACACGGTCTCTGAATATTCTGCTGGTCGACGATAAATTTGTAAACAGACAAGTGGTGGCTTTGATACTGAAGAGTTTAAACCATAAAGTGATCATGGCAGAAAACGGGGAACAGGCCATCAATGTTTATCCTCTTCACAAATTCGACCTTATTTTAATGGATATTGTAATGCCGGTAATCGATGGAGTTACAGCCACCAATATTTTGAAAGAGCGTTATGCAGACATTCCTCCTGTAGTCGGCCTCAGCGCAAACGCCCTGGAAGGAGACAGGAAAAAGTATATGGAACAAGGGATGGATGAATATCTTACCAAACCGGTTAGCAGCGAAGATTTTATTCAATTGATCCAAAAATTGAAACTTACCTGAGCAT
>CAYMLS010000375.1:0-1492 GCA_964390665.1 uncultured Bacteroidales bacterium
AGAATACAATTCCTGTTGCTTGCCATGATTTTTATAGGCCTGATATTCTTTGGCAAACCCTTTATTCAGATGTGGGCTGGCGAAGATTATGCCATATCATACCCCATTGCACTCATTCTGATCATTCCTGTTACCATACCCCTGATTCAAAACCTGGGTATTGAAATACAACGTGCCAAAAACAAACACCGGTTCCGGTCATGGCTTTATCTTTTCATTGCCATTGCTAATGTTGGCATTTCCATACCTCTTTCAAAGCATTACGGAGGTACAGGAGCTGCAGCAGGTACCGCTGTGTCGTTGATCGTGGGCAACATCATGATCATGAACTGGTATTATCACCATCGCATCGGTTTAAACATGCTGTATTTCTGGAAAAAGACCAGCAGTATATTACCTGCACTTCTCTTACCCGCTGCAGCAGGTTACGCACTCAATAAATATTTCAACTTATTCGATATCAAGACCTTTATAGCAGCAGCACTTGTTTACGCCATTGTCTATATAGTTTCTGTCTGGTTTACAGGCATGAACAACTATGAGAAACAACTCGTATCAAAACCGCTGATCAGGATCAAACAAAAAATTTTCAAATAAACACTTTCATAACACATAACATCATCTATGTTTCAACATAATCAAACCATAAAATATTTCTTCATTTCTCTTCTTGCTTTTGGTTTCCTGACATCGGGAAGCATCCTTATGGCACAGGAAGTAACAGAAGCAGAACCAGAAGTGCTTGATGTACCCTCACTGGAAGATCTCATTGATTTTGCCATGGAAAACTCACCATTACTTGAATCTGCTGATATTGAAGCCGATATTTTGCGCCAAAAACTCATCATTGCCCGAAAAGAGTGGATGGACAACATCAGATTTGATGGTGCCATGAACTATGGAATGTATGATCAATTATTGGTTAGAGGACTAAGCGACCCGGATGTTGATCCGTTGAGCCAATTAAGCCGTGGAGAGCAGATCAGATACTACGGAGGGATTTCCTTCAGAATTCCATTATCAGCTTTTACTTCCAGAAAAAATGAAATGAAGGTAAAAAAACTGGAAATGGAAAAAGCACAGATAAACTCCTTAGAGCAACAACAACAAATAAGGAAAGCTGTGATTGAATCTTACTACGAACTTAAATACCTGGAAGAAAGCGTTAAAACACATCATGAAATATACCAGACACTACAGATCAGCTATCTGAAAGCAGAAAAAGATATGCAACAGGGAAGAATAAGACTTAATGAATTTGCAGGTATTGTATCAACACTGGGCAAAGCAAAAGATGAATACCTGAAAGTCAGAAACAATTATTTTGCACAATACAGACTGATCGGTGAAATTACCGGATTAAAAGAACTAAGACCTTAAAAACATATGGATATTTTTTCCTTCATACAGATCATCATCAGAAATCTTAAATATATACTGATCGCACCCATTATCTTTGGTGGACTTACAATTTTCATGACCCGTGATCAAC
>CAYMLS010000375.1:1502-3448 GCA_964390665.1 uncultured Bacteroidales bacterium
TACAAGGTAAATGCAACCATATATACCGGCATGACAACCGGTTCAAGTATTACCAATATCGATAATGAGAAAATTGATTTAGTAAGTGCCCAGGCACAATACAACAATATGCTTTCTCTTTTACAATCCAGAAGTGTGAAGGAAGAAACTTCCCTCAGATTACTATCGCTTTTTCTTACATTGGATGAACCTGATCCATCGGTAATCTCATCTGATTCTTATAAGGAATTGATGCTCATCATACCACCGGATATTAAAGATTTAACTGACAAAAATAGTATTGAGAATACCTATAACCGGTTAAAAGATTATAAGACCCAGGATAGAGAGAATTTTATATACGGTTTACTTAATTTCTCTCATCCTTATCTCAGTTATAAAGCATTATCCAAAATCAAAATAAGAAAAGAGGGAGGAGATATTGTAAACCTGTCGTATGAAGGCAATGATCCGGGCATAATCTTCCAAACAGTCAAGATTATTATCGATGTTTTTTCTCAGCGCTACCATTTACTCAAGGAGGCTCAGTCTGAGGCAGTGGTTGAGTATTTTGAAAATAAACTTAACAATTCTGCACGCGAATTGGCCCAATCTGAAGATGAATTGCTTGAATTCAACAAGAAAAACAACATTATTAATTATTATGAACAAACAAGGCATATTTCCTCTCAGCAGGAGAAACTGGAACTAAGCATGCAGGATATTCTGCTGGAATACGAAGCAGCGTCCGCAGTTTTGCAAAAACTGGAAACAGAAACCCGGTCGCGCTACAGGATCAATCTGAAAAACTCACAGATCATGGATCTGCGAAGCGAACTGATAGCAGTAAATCAGGAAATTGCTGAAAAGGAGATCAATGAAGAATTTACCCAGATATCAGCAAACCTGAAGAACCTGCAACAAAAAAAGACAGAACTGGAAACACAACTATCACAAAAAGTTGATTCATTGTATATGTTTGAAAGAAACTCAGATGGTATTGCACTGGAATCTCTATTATCTGATTGGTTAAATACCGTGATAGAATATGAAAGTGCCCGTTCGCGCCTGCAGGCAATGAAAAGAAAGATTGAAGAATTTCAAACGATTTATGCTCAATATGCACCTTTAGGGGCAATGATCAAAAAAATTGAACGTGAGATAAATGTAAAGGAAAGAGAATACCTTAACCTGCTGCATCATTTGGGATTGGCAAAACTAAAACAACAGAATGATTCCATGACGGCCAACATGGAAATTCTGGACGAACCGCAATTTCCCATCAATGCAGCTCCTGGCAAAAGAAAAATTTATGTTGCCATTGTCTCTCTGTTTTCTATGATATTTGTGGTTGCCGGGTTGCTCCTTTTTGAACTGCTCGACAAAACCATCAAAACAACCAAAAGACTCGAAAAATTTTCCGGCATCTCTTCTGCTGGCGCTTTGCTGGACAATAGCACTACAAACCCGGCATTCTTTAGTTCCATTGCACAAATGAGTTTAAAACCTGTGGTGGAGACCATCGCACGCAAAAATCAAAACAAAAACCCAAACAATCCCGTAGTGGTACAAATATTCAGCCTTTGGGAAGGTGAAGGAAAATCTTT
Source organism: uncultured Bacteroidales bacterium (assembly GCA_964390665.1). GTDB lineage: Bacteria > Bacteroidota > Bacteroidia > Bacteroidales > UBA7960 > SKVR01. The sequence goes on from CAYMLS010000375.1 coordinate 3,089, forward strand.
TGTAACTCAACAATTGAAAGAAATACTCGGAAACATTGGAGTATCAACCTTTTCAACAGGTTTCACCAACGAACAGGAAACCCAAACGCACGATCTGTCAATGTCTTCCAAAGAGAGTTTCAACTACAAAGAATACTTACAAGTTGTTTCCAATGCCTCCAGCAAAGATACCAGGGTGATTATTTTTGAGATTCCTGCCCTGGCAACCGAAACATTCAACACCAATCTTTTTCATCATGCAGATTTATCGCTGCTGATCACCCACATGGGAAGAACCTGGTCAGATGCCGACGATTACCATATGTCAAAGTTGAAATCCTATAACATCCCTGAACTTTTTGCTATTTCCAATAAAATAAC
>CAYMLS010000375.1:3458-4787 GCA_964390665.1 uncultured Bacteroidales bacterium
GAAAAGGTTTCTGATTTTCAGATAAAAGATTCTTGTAATTGAAAAAATAAATTACCAAAAGAATGAATGATATACTTAGCCAAAGGTTTTTACTGAAAAGTATTATTGCCACTGTTTTCACAATGATTATGGTGATTGCAGTCATGCAATTTGGCAAAAACAATCTGAGTATTGGCATTGCCGCTTTGCAGCTGCCTCTTGTCATTCTTTTTGTAACAGCAGTGTTAAAAGATGCCAGAGCAGGATTACTGGCTGTTTTTATCCTCAATTACTTTGCGCTGGGATTAAGCCGTTACATCCCCATCCAATGGGGGTTAACCATTGATTCATTGCTGATACTTACATGGATATCCATCTTTTTCAAATCCTTCAGTACCCGTATACCCTTTGAAAAAGCAAAGAACCAACTCACCCTGGTGGCTGTTATCTGGTATGCCTATATATTTTTTCAACTACTCAATCCTGAAGCAGCAAGCAGAATAGCATGGTTTTACGCCATGCGCGGATTGGCTTTCTACAAACTTCTGATCATTCCCCTCACATTCATTCTTTTGGATCATCCCCGTTATTTGCGTATCATGCTAAGAATGTGGGCTGTTTTTGCCGTTGCTGCCATTGCCAAGGGATTGATGCAGAAATATATTGGTTTTGATCCTTTCGAACAAAGATGGCTTGATCGTGGTGGCGCGCTCACGCACATCATAGGAAGCGGAACCCGCTACTTTTCCTTTTTTACCGATGCCGGTAATTATGGAGCGCATATGGGCTTCGTGGGTGTGGTGTTTACCATCATTGGTATCCACAGCAAAAAGATGAACCTGAAATTCTGGAATATTTTACTCGGATTATCCGCTTTTTATGCCATGCTTATATCAGGCACACGAGGAGCCATTGCAGTGCCTGCTGTTGGTTTTTTTCTCTATACCATCCTTACCAAACGTCTTACAATTTTCATTTCCGGAATGGTTTTCCTGTTCGCTGCCTACGGGTTCCTTAAATTCACTACCATAGCACAGCATGTGTATGAAGTAAGAAGGATGCGTACTGCTTTAAACCCCGATGATCCTTCTTTACAGGTAAGACTTGCCAACCAGAGATTGCTGGGTACCTATCTGGCCTCACGCCCCCTGGGGGGTGGGGTGGGATCTGCGGGAAGCTGGGGCAAGCGCTTCTCTCCAAATTCATTTCTGGCGCAAGTGCCTACTGATAGTTGGTATGTGATGATATGGGCCGAGACCGGCATTGTGGGACTATATCTGCATATCGCCATACTTCTTTTTATCGTGGGCAAAAGTATGTGGATCATCATGGCCAAACTGAAAAATACCG